>JAUVBI010000302.1 GCA_030591305.1 Pseudomonadota bacterium | reverse complement strand
GCGCAAGCTAAGGCGATTGCCACTTAAGTAGGCATCAAAAGAGAGTGCAGTATGGACATGGGTGTCGCCGAAATAGACATTCTTATCTTTGCTAAATCCGGCAGTTACACGTGACTGCGGCGCGGGTATGGCCACTGTTTTTTCATTCTGATTGGCAGTCTCGGCGCGTATGGCTGATAACTTTTCGGCCATCCCGGCCTGGGCTACGCCACTGATAGCAGTCAATAACGCAGCCAGCAGGCTGGCACCTATTATTTTATTGGCCATACTTTCACCTCATTTGCCATATTTCTGTTGGGGTCGACCCCTGACACAGGGGAAACCCCCTCCGCTTTGGCCTGTGCTCAGAAGCGGTAAGTGGCTTTCAGCCCAAGCAGCCGCTGGGATACCAAATCTACACCCTGGTAGCCGGTGAGTTGCCTGCGGTGTACGCCTGCAGGATTGGCCCTGACAATCTCTTCCTCATCAAACAGGTTGCGGGCAAACAGGCCCACGTCCCAGGCTCTGGACTCCGAGCGAATACCCAGGAACACATCGAGGGTCTGGTAAGAATCCAGGGTACCTATGTCCGCATCTTCACGCTCCCCGTTGAACTTGTACAGCCCGCGCAGATAGCCCTCAAAGGATGAAAATGGCAGGGTATATTCGGAATTCAGCCCAAACTGCCACTCGGGTTGTGGCCCCAGTGCATCGCCGCCTACATCACAGGTCGCCGCTGTTTGGCCGGGTGGAATAACCGCTGCGCCGTTCTCATCGAATACGTTGCAGGGTAACTCCTCTCCATCGGCAAATATCGCCTCGGCATAACTCACGCCACCACCCAGCTGCCAATTTTCGGTCAGCAACATATTGAACTCCACCTCCGCGCCAGTCACCTCGGCATCGGCATTAGCGGTAATGCCCCCGGCCTGGGTGGCCTGGGTAGAGACATTGGTACTATTCAGGCGGGTTATGTAGTCGTCAAAATCCTGGAAAAACACTGCACCGCTTAAGGTTGCCCGCCCGTCCATCAGGGTGCTCTTGAAACCCAGCTCCACTGACCAGCTTTCTTCCTCGTTAAATGCCACCAGGTCGTTCAGTACCGCGCGGCCGACAGTTACACCACCGGGGCGATAACCGGTTGAAAAGGAGGTATAGACCATGACATCGGGGTCCTCGAAGTGGTACTGGAGATTTACCGCGCCTGTGACGGAATCATCGTCGCGCTGCTGGTGCTCCTCGGGTATCAAGCTGCCAAGAAAAGTCCCCGCTGGAATCCCACGAAACCCACCTGTCCCCGCTGTAATATTGCTTTCGAGTTCAGTTTTTTTGTTCTGCCAGCGCAGGCCAAGCTGTGCTGTCCAGGCATCGCTGAGATGGACAATATGATGAGTAAATACGGCGGAGGACTCATTGCTGAATGGCGTGTCGGCTATAAACGACTCAGTGTCACTGCCTATTGCAAATTGCTCCACACTGAAGCTGCCGTCCTCTTCGGCATAATAGATGCCGACCATATATTCCCATATGTCCCCATCTGTATTGGTTAAACGCAGCTCCTGGGAGAAGAAGTCAGATTCGTCAATCTGGATTAGAGTTTGAGCTTCTGCCGGATCCAAATTGCCCTCGCTATTGGGTGCTTCCTTTTGAACGACAGAATCTATGTCGGAGTAGCCGCTCAGCCAGGTGATCTGGTGGTTGCCGATATCCCAGTCCAGCTTCAGGCTGGCGCGATTGTATTCGCCTTCAAAGTTATTGTCAGTGACCTGCATGCCATTGCGATCAAACGCATCCAGGGTTGGCAGGGTGGGGTCCAGCAGTGGTGAACCCTGTAGGGTGGAGAAGTCTACTGCATCATTTTCCAAATACTGGTAGGCAAAGTCGATACTGAGGGTGTCGCTGGCCAGCCAGGCCATACTGAAACGGCCCGCAGTGGTCTCCTTGTTGGTTTTGTTGCCGGTGCCAATATTTTTCAGCTCGTCGAGGTCGCTCTCGTCATAGACCAGGGCGATGCGGGTGGACAGAACACCGGGGATAATCGGAAGACTCATAGCAGCGGTTGTATTGATGCCGTCATTATCGGTAAATTGAGCCGAGATGCTGCCTTCCATCTCCTCCATATCCGGTTTGGCGGTGTGCAACATGATGGCCCCCGCCGGGGATGAGCGGCCCTGCAAGGTACCCTGGGGTCCCTTCAGAACTTCTATTCGCTGCAGGTCAAATAGTTGTTGGAATACACCGCCGCCACCACGTACCGGGGTGTCGTTCCAGTAGACATCAACTGCCTGTTCCGCTGCTGAATTGGGGTTGTAGTCGATACCGCGTAGGGAGATCGAGCCCGCTCGTGGAGATTTAGTTTCCAATGTCATCCCGACGGTTACCTGCTCAAGCTCGGAGAAATCCTGGATGGTATAATCCTCCAGAAGGGTGCCGGCAATCGCGTTAACCGTGGAGGGCACATCCTGTACCGACTGGCTGCGCTTCTGGGCCGTAACCACCACCTCTTCCAGCACCAGGCCTCCTGATTGCGCCCAGGCTGGGCTGGCGAGAGCGGTGCTCGCGCATATCGCTGCTATCGCGGCAGCCAGCGGGTGAACGCGGTGGTTTGGTTTTGAGAGAGTTGAATCAGTCATAGTATCTCCAGGTTTTGCTTATTTAATTATCGTGTTATTGAATCGCCCCGCCAGGGGCTCCCTACTTTGTCTTGTTACCCGACATTTTTTCAATCCTGATTGGATAGTAGTCACCAAATAGCATAAAAGTGTCCGGCCCGATCGTCCCGTTCGATAAATAGTTGATTTATCACACCTTTTTTTAAAATAGGTGGTTCAACGTTATGGTGCCTCGTAGTTGATAAAAATGGGTGAGGACCAGGCCCGGCTTTCTTCCATGGCCAGGCAGTTGTCGTCCTTGTCAGTCCGATTGTCACTGTAACAGGGGCTAACCGAGATGGCTTTGCCATTTTCATCATAGCGGGTGCGCAGATTATCGCCATTGATGAGAGGGCTGGGCTCCTGGATAGCACGGGCGTAGTAGATAAAATCACGTGCCT
>JAUVBI010000063.1 GCA_030591305.1 Pseudomonadota bacterium | reverse complement strand
CCCAAGCAATGGGAAAACACCTATTTTGCCTGGATGCGCGACATACAAGACTGGTGCATCAGCCGCCAGTTGTGGTGGGGCCATCGAATTCCCGCCTGGTATGACGAGGCGGGAAATATCTACGTGGGCGACAGCGAGGCCGATGTGAGGTCGCAGAACAATCTCGCCGACGATCTCGCCCTCAAGCAGGACGACGATGTACTGGACACATGGTTCTCCTCCGCCCTGTGGACATTTTCCACCCTGGGCTGGCCCGAGGGCACAGAAGACCTCGCCACCTTCCATCCCAGCTCTGTGCTGGTGACTGGCTTTGACATTATCTTCTTCTGGGTTGCCAGAATGATTATGATGACCCTGCATTTTCGTAAAGAAGTCCCCTTCCACACGGTATATGTACACGGCCTGGTACGTGATAATGAAGGTCAGAAAATGTCCAAGTCAAAGGGCAACGTCATCGACCCCATTGATCTTATTGATGGCATAGACCTGGAAGCACTGATTGAGAAACGCACCAGCGGCATGATGCAGCCACGCCTCGCGAAAAAGGCAGAAAAATCCACCCGCAAACAATTTCCAGAGGGCATAGACGCCTACGGCACCGATGCCCTGCGCTTCACCTACTACTCACTGGCTTCCACCGGGCGCGATATCAAGTTCGATATTGGACGTATAGAGGGCTACAAAAACTTCTGCAATAAGATCTGGAACGCCGCTCGCTATGTATTGATGAATTGCGAGAATGAAGATTGCGCCCTGGACGACTCCACCGAGGTAGACCTGACCCTGGCCGACCGCTGGATTATATCCAAACTGCAGGAGACCGAAAAACAAGTGGCCAATGCGATGGCCAACTACCGTTTCGATCACGCCTCACAGGCGCTATACGAGTTCATCTGGAACGAATACTGCGACTGGTATCTTGAACTTTCCAAGCCGGTATTGTGGGACGAATCTGCAGCCGAGGCGACCAAACGAGGCACCCGGCGTACACTCATTCGCGTACTGGAAGCCTGGCTGCGACTACTGCACCCGTTTATGCCTTTTATCACCGAAGAAATCTGGCAAACCGTTGCCCCCCTGGCGGGAAAACCGGGCCCTACCATTATGTTGCAACCCTATCCGGTCTGCGATGCGAGCAGCATAGACAGCGCTGCAAATACAGATATAGAGTGGCTCAAAGATGTCATCCTAGGTATTCGAAATATTCGCGGCGAGATGAATATTTCCCCGGGCAAGGAGTTGATGGTATACCTGAAAGGTGGTGACGCCGATGATAAAACCCGACTCGAACAAAACGAAGTGTTCCTCAAAAAACTGGCCAAGCTCTCCAAGGTAGCCTGGCTGAATGAAGGTGAGGAGGCACCTCTTTCCGCCACCGCTCTGGTGGGCAATCTTGAAATACTGGTGCCCATGGCGGACCTGATTGACAAAGACGCCGAACTGGCCAGACTGGCAAAAGAGATAGACAAACTGGAGAAGGACATTTCCCGCATAGAGGGTAAATTATCCAACGCATCCTTTGTCGATAAAGCCCCGGCAGCAGTAGTGGAAAAAGAACGCGACAAGGTACGGGCGCACCAACAGGCCTTAAAAAAACTGCAGGATCAGGCCCAGCGTATCCGGGATATGTAGCTGACAGTGAGTAGCAACAGGCTGTAGCAGCCTCCAAAGTTTAGAACAAGAGTACTAATGAGAACATCTATTTTGATGCCAACCCTGCCAGCCGCTTCCATTAGTGGTAAGCTTGCGCGGCACTATGCACCGGCCATACAGGCCTTACAATCTACACACTACATCTAAGAGGATTACAATGAGCGTTACTGGAAAGCTTATCATCAGCCTGCTTGTCGCCACCGCAGCTTCCGCCCTTCTGGGGTTTACCCACGGGGGCAACACCCCTTTTCTTATCATATTTGGGGCTTTTTCTGCAGCAACCATCGCCACCGCCCTGTTGACATCTATTAAATTCAGCCCGGCTTCTGCTACTACAACTTCACAGCCTACAAAGAAACCCGCCAAACAGCCTTCGAAAAAACCTGCCAAAAAAGCGGCGGCAAAAGCACCGGCTAAAAACTTTGATTCTGCTGACAGAGAGGAAGGCGAAGTTAAATGGTTCAACGTGACCAAGGGCTTTGGCTTTATTACGCGCGACAATGGCGAGGAAATATTCGTACACTTCCGCTCCATCCGGGGTGAAGGTCGCCGCAGCCTGCGCGATGGCCAGCGCGTTAGCTACGTGGTATCCGACAGCGATAAAGGCCCACAGGCTGAGGATGTTGAAGGGCTGGAGTAAAAAACCGGGGCATAATCCATCATCTTGTAACGCCAGGCAGCATTACAACTCTAGGGCTTTCCTTAAACGCCCTCCACGATGATGGCGCCCTTGATATTAACAAAACGAACGTTTTCACTATCAGGCGAAGGACGTACTTGCTATCGCGAGCCTTTGGGGTTATCAATGGAGAGCCCCCTGCCTGTTTTTGAGTTCAGGCTGACAACATTTAAAAGCTTTCATATTAGTTGGCACTCCAACCATAAGCCTGCTTCGGATATACATAGTTGAACTCCAAAATAACTATCCAGTGTTACTCTCTAATATTAACTGATCAGAAACCTTGAATTAAGCCGGGTAAAAAATCGACAGGTACACTTTTTGCATATTTAGGTGCGATGCATAAATTGAATACAGGAGATTAGGTGGTGGATAATAAAATAATTAACACTCTTTCACGTGGGGGGGCGCTGCGCACAGTTGCCGCGGCGTTGGTACTGTCGCTGTCCAGCCATGCCGGGGCCCAAGCCCTGCCTTTTGAGCGAACTGAAAGCAGGGAGCCATGCGATCATTATTCTTCCAGTAAACACCCGTTCTTCGGCGACCTGCACGTGCACACCAGTTATTCCTTCGACAGCTATGTCTCAAGCCAGCGCAATGACCCCTGGGCCGCCTATCGCTACGCCAAGGGGGAGCCCATTACAATCTCCGATGCCGATGCCAATCAAAGTACCACCGTGCAAATACAGAGACCCCTGGACTTTACCGCTGTTACCGATCACTCGGAGTTCCTCGGTCCGGTTGAGCTTTGCACCGGGGACTCCTCTACACTCGCCTACTGGTTTCCCGCGTGCATCGCCACCCGCAGCGAATATTTTCCGATTCAACTATTGGCGGCAAATTACTGGGTAAGTTTGGGCGTGCTCGATACGGCGGCGCAAAAAGAGCAGTCCTTTGTCTGCACACTGGGAGATTGTGACGAGGCGCACAAGGCCGCCTGGGGCCGCACACAAGACGCTGCAAACGCACACTATGATCGCAGCAGCGACTGCAGCTTCACCACGTTTATCGCCTACGAATATACTGACGCCCCCGACTATGCAAACCTGCACAGAAATGTCATTTTTCGTAACGAACGGGTAACAGATACAGCTATTTCAACCTATGACACGGGCTCCATGAATTTTCCTGAATTGTGGCGACGCCTTCGGGAAGAGTGTATTGAAGGCAATAAGGGCTGTGATGTGATGTCAATTCCGCACAACTCAAATCTCAGTCGTGGACTGATGTTCCCCGACCCTCTCAATGAAAAGCAGGCCGAAGAGCGATTATTTTTCGAGCCCCTGGTGGAGTTGGTACAGCACAAAGCCGCCAGTGAATGCCGCTTCGACCGCCTGCTGGGGCGTGGTGTCGCGACCGAAGATGAACTGTGTACTTTTGAGCAGGCCCCCTCGGACAACCTGGCCATGTTGGGCACGGTCTATGGAAAGATGCAAACCGAGGTGGGTGAAGCCGTATCGATAGACCAATTTAGTCGACGAAATATGGTTCGCAATGCACTCAAGGATGGCCTGGCACTTGAGCGACGCTCAGGCATTAACCCCTTTAAGATGGGTTTCATCGGCAGTACCGACACACACAGCGCAACTCCAGGCGGAGCCGAGGAAGACAACTACCGGGGACACCTGGGTCGCAGGGATTCCGGCTATCGAAATGTCCAGGACCATTTCTTTGACAACCCCGGTGGCCTCGCCGTGGTCTGGGCAGAGGAAAACTCCAGGGACTCTATTTTTCACGCCATGCGCAACAAGGAGGCCTACGCCACCAGTGGAACCCGCCCCGTGGTGCGATTTTTTGCGGCCCCCGAGTTGGCCAGTGACCTTTGTGCCGACCCTGAAATGATAGAAAAAGCCTACGCTGCGGGCGTGCCCATGGGCAGTGAGCTCACCGCCCCGCAACAATCACCCGCATTCCTGGTCAGTGCGATAAAAGACCCCGGCATAACCGGGCACCCGGGCACCGACCTACAGCGTATCCAGATCATTAAGGGCTGGCTGGACAAACAGGGCAATACCCACGAAAAAGTCTACGACGTGGCGGGCTCAGCAGACACCAGCGGCGGTGTAAATACTGAGAGTTGTGCCGTGACCGGCAGTGGTTTTAAAAACCTGTGTACTGTCTGGCGAGATCCACAGTACAACGCCAGCGAGAGTGCATTTTACTATGTTCGCGTATTGGAAAATCAAAGCTGTCGCTGGAGCACCAGGCATTGCCAGGCTGCGGGCGTCAATCCATTTGCGGAAAACTGTGCAGTGCAGGCGGCAGCTAAAACAGCCCAGCTACAAGATGAGGGTGCCATTGGCGATGTTTACGGGCGCTGTTGTCTGGACGAGAGCGAAGAACCGTTTTATTCTCCTCTTATCCAGGAGAGAGCCTGGACGTCTCCGATATGGATAAACCCGCAAACATAGGCACCCTCTTTGACTTCCAGCAAACCACGCACAGAACATCGGTTCCGTGGCATTGTCATGCCCACAAGCTCACACCCGGCCATTCGCCGGGTAAAGCGCAAGGATATCAACCCGTCAATACATGGCAATAAGCTGTGGAAATCCAGCTGCCTGCTTATCGACTACCTGAAGAAGAACCCCACCGAACATTGCAAGTCGGTGATAGATGTCGGCTGTGGCTGGGGAATTTCGGGCATCTGGTGTGCCAAAACACTGGGCGCCAGGGTTGTTTCAGTGGACGCGGATGCCAATGTCTTTCCCTACCTGAAGACTGTTGCGCACTTAAACCGCGTTGAAACCACCACACTGGTCTCCCGTTTCGAGCATCTGAGTGTCGAACAACTCGCCCGCTTCGATATGTTGATAGCCGCTGACATCTGCTTCTGGGATGAACTGGCCAAACCGGTAAGCGAGCTTGTGGATAGAGCAGTAGAGGCCGGTGTAAAGCAAATTCTTATCGCCGACCCGGAGCGAGCTCCCTTTTTCGTCATGGCCAACCACTGCATAGAGAAACACTGCGCTGAACTTATTGACTGGCAGGCAAAAGGTGCCAGTATCAAAGCCCAGGGCGCGCTTATGCTTATCGAGAACGCCTAGGCCTGTTGCCGCCTCAGTCGTACCGATGGTACTTCCGTATTAATTTCTCGACAAAGACCGGTTCGCCACTGGCGTCATAGCGGGGCCGAAACCGCGTATTTCTCAATGCACGTTTAAATTGATGAAGGGGGGCCTGGTCGGCGGAGCCCACCGTAAGATTTCTTACCTTGCCCTTGGCTGTAACATCGTATGTGGCGGTGACAATCGAAGAATCAACACCCGGCACAACCACCGGGGGCTGCCAGAAAGCGCCGTTGTCGGGTAACTCCACTGGCTCCCCAAACCAGGCCTGCATCAACTCCTCCTCTCCAGCTTCAACAAGCAACTTCACTACCATCGAATACTGCTCACGGGCCCGACGATTATTGCCATTCCACTGGTACCAGTCCGCCAATTCCAGGATGGCCCTGGCTCGCTGCGGGGTTATTATTGCTACATACCCAGTTTCTGCGGCACCGATGTATCTCTGCAGCACCGACTCACCGCGACTCAACGTGCCTCGCTGAATGGTCTCCAGTCGTTTCTGGTCAAAATCAATATCTCCATTCTGGGCGGCCACTGTGCTGACCATACTGCCCGCCCCGGGCCCGGACATCGTCAACCGCGGGCTAATAATTGACAGCAACAGGTAAAGGTTGCGAATTTGACTCACAGTCAAGTTCCACTGGTCTTCCTGTGACGTGGCCACACTTGCCCAGATGGCCGTCAACAAGCTGTCGTTGAGTTGATACAGTTCCAGCAAGCGTTTTTTCGCCTGGTTGTCAAATTCCAGGCGAAGTGCCTCTCTCTGCCAGCGCAGGTACTCAAGGCTGGCACGCATACGCAGGGGGGTGAAGGGCGGCTGGCCATTGCCGTAAAGCCGAAAAAAATAATCGTAGCGGTCATCAAGTGCCTCCAAATCCCCCGAAAGCCGAATGGTATCTAACAACTCCCGTACAAAAGGTGCCTGCTGTTCGCTGTATAAACCGTCGTTTAACCGGACGATGTGCAAAGCCCGCCGAAACAGCTGTACTGCCCGTTCGTACTCGCCCTTGTTTGCATAATATCTGCCAAGGCCCATTAGAGGTTCCGACAGATTTTGCGCATAGGGGCCCCCTATGGATTCAAAACCATCGAGCTGGCGCTGATAAGCCATTTCCGGCCTGGATTGGGCCTCAACTGGAGCCCGCGCCTCGCGTGGGGGGCTGACATCCCGCCAGCTCGCCCCCTCCCGGGCAAAATCCTTGCCATAAAATGAGGGTAGGTCTGCCCACACACTTGAGGAAAATAACAGTGACAAGATAGCCAGCAATAAAAATCGTGTGCTCTGCCTCGGCATTTCACAGGACACACCAGCCTCGGGCACAGCGCAATTATTCAGTTCTATATACAATTTTGAGCACTCCCCTAGTGCAGTTTGAGCTACAATGATATAACGGCGGAGGTGATTACTCACCCACTTTGCCCTGCGTCATGCACACGCTGTTTATCAGAGAACGAGAACAATGAAACAACTTGGAATTCTGGACGCTGCTTTTATCAACCTGGAGCAAACCAATACCCCTCAACATGTGGGCGGTCTGGGAATATACGACCCCTCCACCTCCCCGGAAGGGTTTGTCCGGTTCAAGGACGTAATCGCCAACTTTAACCGGCGACTGGGCAGCAACCCCTTATTTCGCACGCGGTTACTGGAGGTTCCTGGCGGCCTGGATCGCCCCTACTGGATTAAAGATGCAAACTTCGATGTAGAGTTTCACCTGCGGCATATCGCTCTACCTCACCCCGGTGACTGGCGCCAGCTGTGTATTCAGGTGGCCCGCCTGCACTCTCGGCCCATCGACATGACACGCCCTCTCTGGGAGTGCTATATCATAGAGGGCCTGGATAACATCCCGCACTTACCAAAGGGCAGCTTTGCCATCTACACTAAGATGCACCATGCCCTGGTAGACGGCGCCGGCGGCTCTTCGTTTATGGAATTACTGCACGACCTGGTTGCCAACCCCGGGCCGGCTGAGGAGCTCGAAGACCTCGAGCTCCGGCTGGTAGACAGCGAGGCTTCGTCGCCTGAATTATTATACAAAACCGCCGTAAACCAGGTGGTAAATAGCCTGGCCCTTATAAAGGGTGCAGTAAAAACCACGCGGGGCATGGGTAAATATGCCCTGCAAATTTCCCGCAAGGAAATTCCTGCCCCCGACATATCAGCACCCAAGACGATTCTGAATCAGCCGGTGGGGCCCCATCGGGTCTTCGAAGCCGCAGAATTTCCACTGGAGGGGTTTAAGGAAATAAAGAGCGCCCTGGGTGTCACCTTGAACGATGTCGCACTGGGTATTATCGGTGGCGCACTGCAACGCTATCTGGTAGCCAGAGGTGAGGCGCCAAAAGAGGGCTCGCTAGCGGCCACTATGCCGCTTAATATGCGCACCCGGCGAGATACCACGGACGACAATAACCAGGTGGGCGCAATCTTTGCGTCACTACACACCGACATCCCGGATCCTGTAGACAGGGTACGGGCAGTACACCAGTCCACCGCCGAGGCAAAAGAGCACGGCGAGCACAGCCCCATGGTGGACATCCTGAAAATCGCCGGTATTTTTTCACCCGTTGTTACCAAGGCGGTAGCGAGATTCTGGTCCAGAAACCAGCTTTCAAAACATATCCCGGTAAATATTTCGACTGTCATCTCTAATGTTCCAGGCCCCCCATTCCCCCTTTATTGTGCCGGTGCGAAACTAGTCGATTATTACGGCCTGGGTGTATTGACACCTGGCCTGGGTATATTTCACCTGGTATTCAGCTACGCCGGAAAACTGACCCTCTCCATACTCGCCGACCGAAATATCATGCCTGATCCCGAGTCATACAAGAAATGCCTGGTGGCCTCCTATGAAGAGATGTATCAAGCCATCGGGGGCTCGAAAAAAGCACCTGAAGCTAAAACAAAGGCCAAAGTAAAAGTCAGGGCGAAGCCCAAAACCAAGCCCAAGCCCAAGCCCAAGCTCAAGCCCAAGCCCAAGCTCAAGCTCAAGGCCCAGACTGCCGTCAAGCCCAAAGTTAAGGCAAAAACTAAAACCAAACCACAGAAAAAGCGGTCTCCCCGCAAGCGTGCATGAGTAAAAAGAAAAGACGGGATATCCCAAGGTTCAAGACGCCAATATTCGAATCCCATTGTCACCTGGACTACCTAGAGGCCGCAGAACTGGAGGACACGCTCGCCCGTGCCTGTGACGTAGGCATTGAGCGAATAATTACCATCACTGTGTCGCCGGAAAATCTCGACAAGGTATTCCGGCTGGCACATTCCTCAGCTATAATTTGGGGCACTCAGGGCATCCACCCCCACGAGGCAGAGTCGTACAGTCAGACAGTGGAGAAGATCATTCGCGAGCGCTGCACAGATCAACGCATTGTGGCCGTGGGCGAAATAGGCCTGGACTATTACTATGAGCATGCAGACAGGGCAACTCAAAGAACCGTGTTCGAGCAGCAACTACAAATCGCAGTAGACCTGGGTATGCCTGTAGTAATCCATACACGCGAAGCCGATGAAGACACACGCAGCATCCTGGAGAACTTCAGCACCTCCCTGGCCGGACGGGGTGTTATCCACAGTTTCACGTCCAGCCTGGCACTGGCGGAATACGCCCTGCAGGAAGGCTTTATGCTGGGGTTCAACGGTATCACTACCTTTAATCGGGCGGATAACGTTCGAGAAGTGGTGGCGGCGACCCCGCTGGATAAAATTTTGCTGGAGACCGATGCACCCTACCTCACGCCCGTGCCTTACAGAGGCAGGCCAAATGCACCTTGTTACCTGCCCTTTATCGCCGAAAAAATAGCTGAAGTAAAAAACTGTGATGTAGAGCAATTACTCGCACAGACCTGGGACAATAGTATGTCCCTTTTCTTTGAAGGATCTATTTAATGGACTATATTCTGGGACAACGCTGGGTCAGCCATGCGGATGCACAGTTGGGTCTGGGCATCATCGTGGACATTGAAGCTCGCCGCGTGACGGTTAGCTTCCCGGCTGTGGGCGAAGAACGCACCTACGCAACAGAAAATGCCCCACTCACGCGACTGCGCTTTAAAGCGGGTGACCACATCTCCACCGTAGATGAGCGGGAACTGCTGGTGACATCTGTTGAGGAACAGGAGGGTATTCTGCTCTACTTCGGCACCGACCACCACGACGAGCAAACCGTGGTTTCTGAGCTGGAACTTAATGCCTTCGTTCAACTTACCACGCCACAGCAACGCCTGCTCAACGGTCACTTTGATAAACACGACGACTTCGCCCTGCGCGTTGCCACCTTTGAGCACGCCCATCGCCTACAGGGGACAAGCACCCGGGGGCTGATGGGCCCTCGCGTAAATTTGCTGCCCCACCAGATATACATAGCCAATGAAGTGGGACAGCGCCACGCTCCCAGAGTACTGCTGGCCGATGAAGTGGGTCTGGGTAAGACGATAGAAGCGGGCATGATCATACATCAACAATTGCTCACAGGCCGTGCAAGCCGGGTACTGATTCTGGTACCGCCCAGTCTCCTGCACCAGTGGCTGGTAGAAATGTTGCGGCGCTTCAATTTTCATTTTGCCCTGTTTGATGAAGAGCGAATTGCCTACATGGAGGAGGACAACCCCTTCGAAGCGGAGCAGCTTGTGTTGTGCACACTGGATTTGTTCGAGCAGCGCCCTGACCTGGAAGAATTGGCGCTGCATGCCCCCTGGGACCTGGTGGTGGTCGATGAGGCTCATCACTTGCACTGGTCGCAAGACAGCGCAGGAAACGACTACCAGATCGTCGAATCGCTGGCACAGAAATCGGCCGGTCTTCTATTATTAACGGCAACACCCGAGCAAATTGGCCAGGCCTCACACTTTGCCCGGCTACGCCTGCTCGACCCTTCGCGTTTCCACGATTTTGAAGCCTTTCAAAAAGAGGAGAAAGATTATCGTCAGCTCAGTGAATTGGTAGAGCGGATAGAGTCCGGAGATATCCCGGAGGAATTGCCCGCCGATATAGACAGCAGTGGCTCCACCGACACCATCATCGCCCAAATGCTAGACCGGCACGGCACCGGCCGCGTATTGTTTCGCAACACTCGCGCGGCCATTAAGGGCTTTCCGAAGCGCATATTACACCGCTACGCCCTGCCTGCCCCCGAGCAATATACGCTCGCCCAACTCGGCCTGGAGGAAACCCTGCATCCTGAGATGCCCTACCTGGATGACAGTTGGCTGGAGTTCGACCCCCGGGTCAAATGGCTGGAAACCACACTGAAAAACCTGCGCCCTGAAAAAGTGCTGGTGATATGTGCCAACGCCAAAACCGCTCTGGATCTGGAGCATTATCTACACCTGCGAGCAGGGATACGTTCCGCTGCATTCTACGAGGGCCTGTCCATCATTGAACGCGACAGAGCCGCCGCGTATTTTGCCGATGAGATCAACGGTGCCCAGAGCTTGATCTGCTCGGAAATTGGCAGTGAGGGCCGCAATTTCCAGTTTTCCCATCACCTGGTCTTATTTGACCTCCCCCTCAACCCCGATTTACTGGAGCAACGTATTGGTCGCCTGGACCGAATTGGGCAGAGCCACGATATCGACATCCATGTTCCGTATCTGGAAAACACCGCGCAGCAGACGCTGCTCGAATGGTATGACAAGGGCCTGAACCTCTTCCTGGACAGCTGTTCAGCGGGATACACAATTTTTGAGACATTCTCCACCCGCCTGCATCAGCAACTCGAAAGTCTATCTGACGATTTTGAGACGCTACTCGCGGACACCGCTGAATTTACCGAACAAACACGGCTGGAGCTGCGCGATGGACGAGACAAGTTACTGGAACGCAATTCCTGCAAACCCGAAATAGCCAGTGCGCTCATAGAAGAAATCATCGACATGGAAAGCAGTGAGGAATTGCAACGCTACCTGGAGGCACTGTGCGATGCCTATGGTGTCGAGCATGAGTTTCACTCCGATGATGCGCTGGTACTACAACCATCAGATCACATGCTGACCGGGCATTTCCCTCAGCTCCCCGAAGAGGGAACGACTGTCACGTTCAGTCGGGAAAAAGCACTTGGCAGAGAGGACATGGAGTTCCTGACCTGGGAACACCCCATGATCGTCGAGGCCATGGATATGGTGCACTCCACAGAGCTGGGAAACGCGGCACTGGGCACCATAAAACTGAAGGGAATAGCACCGGGAACCATGTTGCTGGAATGCCTGTACACGGTTAACTGTGTGGCACCTAAAGCACTACAGGTAGAGCGTTTTCTACCCCTCTCTCCGATGCGCCTGCTGGTTGATGCCCGGGGCAAAGACCTGGCTTCCCTGCTGCCCCACCAGCGTCTTAACACTTTAGTGGAGCGTGTGGGCAAGTCCACTGCCCTTGCTATTATCAAACAGGTCCACGGTGAAGTGGAAGCTAAAATGGCGATGGCCAATTCCATGGCCGAGCAGCAACTGAATGAGACCCTGGAAACTGCGCAAGCGAAGATGAAAAGCGTTTTGGGTGAAGAGTTACAGCGCCTGCACGCACTGAAGCGCGTCAACCCCAGTATTCGCCAGGAGGAGATCGACCACCTGGAATACACCATCAGTGAGTGCGCCATCCATATTCAACATGCCAACCTTCAACTGCAGGCTCTGCGCTTAATTATTACTGCCTAGGCAATTGCAACAGACCCTCCGTCCAGGGCAATGGTGTGGCCAACTACCCATGCCGATGCCCTGGAGCACAAATAGATAGCCGTACCGGCGGCGTCATCGGCATTACCAATACGACCCCTGGGTATTTCCTTGGCCATTTCGGTTTCATGCTCCATCATATGTGCGGTCATCTTGCTGGGGAAAAAACCCGGCGCAATACCATTCACGTTAATATTCTCAGCGGCAAGATCGCCGCCCAAATGGCGTGTCAGGTGATGTACCGCGGCCTTGCTCGCCGAGTAGGAGTAGTTGTTCATATGGGAATGCGTGGTACCGTTCATTGAGCCTATATTAATAATCCGCGCAGGGTCCTCAATTGTACCGGCGACCCTTAGCAAAGGCAGCAGCTGCTGTGTCAGAAAGAAGATGGATTTAACATTGAGATCCATTACTTTGTCCCAGCCATTCTCGGGAAAATCATCAATACTGGCACCCCAGGTTGCCCCGGCGTTGTTAATTAATATATCCAGCTTGCTCTCTTGTACTTTTATTTCATTGGCAAAGCTCGTCAGCCCCTCCACGGTAGAAAGGTTGGAGGAAATAGCGATACATTCGCCGAAAGCGCACAGTTCCTCCGCTGTGGCCAGAAGGGTTTCCTCATTGCGGGCTGTGATATAGGTCTTCACACCATTTTCAACAAAGCCCCGGGCGATCATGGCGCCAATTCCCCTGGACCCGCCCGTTACCACGGCGACTTTACCCTGCAGTGAAAATAAATTTTTCATCATCAATTCCTCTAGCGTGTGATTGAAGTTTGCATATCTGGTTTATTTCGATAGTCACGGGGTGAACAACCTCGCCAGCCGCGAAAGGCATTTGAAAAGGAAGCCTGATCGGCGTATCCGAGCAAGAACGCAATTTCAGTAATACCCAGACGCGGGTCAAGCAGGTAACGCAGGGACAACTCCTCTCTGATAGCCTGTAATAATAGCTTAAAACTGGAGTTTCGAGATGTCAGGCGCCGCTGTAGTGTACGCCGGGAAATACCCAGGTCACCCGACAGACTGTCGATACTGAGCTGGCCACTGGGCAGGGCGCGCCGCATAGCCGCTTTCATGTCCTTCAGAAAAATATCCTCGCCCCCATCGCCATCAAAAAGTGAGCGAGGTGTAGCCTTGAACTCCATACCCAGATCATAATCAAGTTTTGCCAGCGGGTAGTGCAAACAACTCCGGTTAAAGTAGAGACAACTGACAGGGGCATCAAAACTCAAGTCGGCACAGAAGGTGTTTTCAAGAGTTGCGGTATGCGCAGGTTGGG
>JAUVBI010000199.1 GCA_030591305.1 Pseudomonadota bacterium | reverse complement strand
TTTGGTTTTATTACTCCAGAAGACGGAGGGAAGGATTTGTTTGTTCATCATTCAGAAATTCAAGCAGGTGGTGATTATGCAACATTGAATGATGGCCAATCCGTTGAGTTCGAAGTGGGTCAAGGTGAGAAAGGCCCATGTGCAAATAAAGTTGTTGCCGTTTAAGCAGCAAGCACATAACGAGCTAAGCCAGCAGGATGCAGCAAAGCTGCACCTCTGCTTAGGGCGTTAACTTAACAAGGAGCATCTTGTAGTGCAGGACAAAATTACTATGGTGGTTGATTACCTAAACGAAGTAAAAACACGTTGCACGTTCAATGCGGCGGCTGAAGCGATAGGTATTACGTCGCAAGCGCTTAAAAAGCAGCTAGGTGAGCCGCGCCCAGAAGTCTCTTGGTTTGTTAGTCCGACGTCAGGCGAGCCTATGCGTTACACAGACAGTGAAAAACATCCTGAGTTTTATCGCACTACGCGAATTATTACATCAGCAAAGGTATTAAAACGTAATCTTGAGCTGTAAAAAATCAACAAGGCGTTCAAAAGCGACTGGCTATGCCGTCGCTTTAACTTGGCGTTACTGAGTGTCCGCAGTTGGCACAAAGCGGACATCGGGGAATCGGCTTTTTCAGCCAGTTTTTTTGGCGCAGCCAATTATAGTGAGTGAGACGAACAATCACTTTTGAACGGGTATGCCAAATCATTATCTCTAAAATGTCGAGAAACGCGAGATTTTCGTGCCGAGTCTTGTTCAAAGTGGGCCGGATTCGTCCAGGGCTCCGAGATAGGAGGCCATTGTGATAGTAAGCCTATGGCCTTCTAATTAGCTGTTAAATGCCGGTTATTGCGAAGTCCAAAGCTGCAATTACTTCATCACGAAAATGCGCGAGCGAACCTACTGGTTCTTTAAGCATCCTGGAAGGTATGGCTGATATTTGCGGAGTGACCAATATTAGTTTTTCGCCTTCGTATTCAATTACTGGGGTCAGCGTTTTCATATATTCGTTTTTGAAATGCTGTAGCTTCCCTAAAGGTAGAACAATTCGAGTTGTAATCTCGGAAATAACAGGACTTTGTATATCCAATAAAAAAGGGTAAGCTTTTCGGGTTGCTTTACTAGGGTTTAGGTACACGTCGAACTGAGCCATTAAAATGACCTGAATTCGTCGCCGAAGCATCCATGCTCATCAACAAATTCATTATAAGCTTGGATTGCTATTTTATTTTCAGCTTTCCAGCGACCTGCCTCAGTTCTGGCTAGCTCGGCCTTTAATGCATGCTCTAAGGTAGCTGACAAATTTATGTTTAACTCGCGAGATTTTGATAGTAAGTCACTGTTTATGCTCAGGTTTGTTGCTTTTTTGGGCGCTTTTAGATCAAATAGAGCCTGCATTGTGTCCACCGATTTGTCGTATGCGTATAGTTATGCGCATTGTAATGCATTTAACAAGACGCGGCAAAGCGGACGGAACTCAGCCTAGCCTTGTTTCATCCAAAGTTATACTCCCTTTTCTAGCTGAACGGAGTATAACTGGTGGACATTCTCCTTCTGGGCGCACCTCTATATCGTGCGGTAACTACAGCATCATTCTAGGCGTGTTAGAATCCACACACTAAACTACAGCTTTTCCAGCCAATCACCCCATGCTACGACTCAACGAACTCAAGCTACCACTGGATCATACAGACGATGATCTCCTGACTGCGATTATCACCCGCTTGAGTATTGAGCGGGCCGACCTGCACAATTTTTCCATTTTCAAACGCAGTTACGACGCCAGGAAAAAGTCCAATATCCTGCTCATCTACCAGGTCGACGTGGAACTCACGCCAGAGGCTGAAGCCGCTGTGTTGGCAAGCGGGCTCAGCACGTCCAGTGTGCGACCCAGCCCGGACACCCGTTATCATTTTGTTGCCCAGGCCAATGCCGATTTTCCCACGACAACGCAACAACGGCCCGTCATCATTGGCTTTGGACCCTGTGGCATCCTGGCAGCCCTAATTCTGGCACAAATGGGCCTTAAACCGATTGTTTTAGAGCGCGGCCAGGAAGTGAGACAGCGTACCCAGGACACCTGGGGCTTCTGGCGTAAACGCGAACTGAATACGGAGTCTAATGTGCAGTTTGGCGAGGGGGGCGCGGGAACCTTCTCCGATGGCAAGCTGTACAGCCAGGTAAAAGACAAGCGCCATTTGGGCCGTAAGGTACTGAACGAATTTGTAAAAGCCGGAGCACCCGAGGAAATTCTCTTTGTCAGCAAGCCCCATATTGGTACCTTCAAACTGGTAAAGATGGTGGAGAATATGCGCGCCGAGATTATCCGGCTGGGCGGCGACATTCGTTTTGGGCAAAAGGTAGAAACCATTCATCGAGTGGAAGACGAGCAGGGAAACGGGCAAATCACCGGATTAACCTTGAGCAGTGGCGAAACCCTGGCGACCCGACATATCATTCTGGCGATTGGTCACAGCGCCCGGGACACTTTTGAGATGCTGCTGGATCAAGGTGTCTATATTGAGGCCAAGCCCTTCTCCATCGGTTTTCGTATAGAGCACCCCCAGTCCGTCATCGACAAGGCCCGCTTTGGTGAGCAGGCGGGGCACCCTGTTCTGGGGGCCGCCGACTACAAACTGGTCCATCACGCCAAAAATGGCCGCAGTGTATACAGTTTTTGTATGTGCCCCGGCGGGACCGTCGTGGCCGCCAGTTCTGAAAAGGGCTGTGTGGTCACCAATGGCATGTCCCAGTACTCGCGCAACGAGCGCAATGCCAACGCTGCAATTGTTGTTGGTATTACGCCAGAACAGGACTATCCGGGGCATGTATTGGCAGGTATTGATTTGCAAAGAGACCTGGAATCACTGGCCTACAAGCTCGGCGGGGGCAATTACAACGCCCCGGCACAACTGGTGGGAGATTTTCTGAATCATAGAGCTTCCACCCAGCTGCAAGATATCTCGCCCTCCTATCAACCCGGTATCACCCTGGGCGATCTGTCCCAGGCGCTACCAACGTTCGCCATAGAGGCCATTCGTGAGGCCATCCCCGCTTTTGACAAGAAAGTCAGGGGTTTTGCCATGCCCAATGCCATTTTAACCGGCGTGGAAACACGTACCTCATCACCTATTTGTATAAAACGTGGACAAGGCTTTCAAAATATCAACACAACGGGCTTGTTCCCGGCTGGCGAAGGCGCAGGCTATGCCGGCGGCATCCTCTCCGCCGCCATTGACGGCATCAAAGTCGCCGAAGCCCTGGCCCTTGACCTGTTGCAATAGCGCCTTGTCGCAGAGGCCTAAATAGGGGAAAATGGCCCGCCTGTAAATGGGTAAAAGCACGTACAAACCCAGCAGGCAGATTATTCTCACTCACAAAATCAACACCAGTCTCTTCCGGGGCTGGCCGGGGGATCGTTTGTCCAATCAGCAGGAATCTGTGGTAACGGGTGACCAGTTTAAGCTGGAGGAGTTTATTCCTGCCCTGAAAGACCAGACTATCCGCCTGGCCCGCTCCACCGGAAAATTTACCGTGGGCCTGGCAAATATCTACCGCTCTCTCAACCCACTAATCGAACTGCTCAACCGAAAAGCCGAAATATCTGAATCGGAGCTTGCCACGGCCCTGGACGAGATTTTTCTCGCCCTGAATAAACACCCGATAAACTTACAGCTGCGCAGCCTCACAACACGCATGCGCAGTAGTAATCTTCTGCCCAACGAGGAGAGTACCGAAAGCCTGCTGCGTTTTCTCGTCGACCAGGTGACCTCGCGCAGCGTGGTGGCAATTCCCACGGAGATCACCGATGAATTCTGGACATTTTTCAATGAACTGATGGCAGACCCGGAGGTGAAAGGCCTGGGAGAAGTCAGTCTGGATGTGTTGCGCATTTTTATTACAGCCTACGAACCCCTGATAGTGCAGGTCATCAATCAACTCAAGGATTTACGCCAGGTAAACGACGTCCGTATGCGGGGCATTCTTCAAAATACGCAAGTGATACGCGAAGACCTGGTCATTTTCCGCCGCCAAATCGGCGCCCTGCGCCACATACGGGAATTTTTTGCCACCGACCCCAAAGACCATAAAGGCCAGGCCGAAGTTATCGCACAGATGGTGCGTGAATTTGGTCCGTTCTTCATAAAAATGGCACAAGTCGCCGCCGCCAGCTCCGACTTTCTGCCAGAGGAGATGAACGAAGCACTCGCAGTCTTCCAGGAAGATGTTGAACCGATGTCTGCAGCCGATGTGGAGCAGGCCTTTCTTGAGTGCTACGGTGAGCTGCCCAGCAAACGTTATTTTGACTTCGATGCCAATAAACCGCTGAAATCGGGCTCCATTGCCACCGTATATCTGGCACAAAAGCCGCTTACAAATATACAGGGTGAAGTATTGCTGACACCGGTTGTTGTCAAAGTGGGCCGACACAACCTCGAACGAGAGTTTCTCATCGGCAAAACAGTAATAAAGCTGGCCATCCTCAGCAGCCATTACTGGGCACCACACTCTAAACTGTCACCGTTCTTCTCCTCCTGGCTGGGCCAAGTCGATGTGTTTGTGGAGGGCTTTCGTGAAGAGCTGGACTTCGAAGCGGAGGCGCTTAACCAGGCGCGTTTTGCCCAGCGGGCCTGTTCCGCGGGAGGGTGGCATGTACCCATGGTGTATAACTCGACTCGACGCATTATCGAAATGGAGTTCGTCGAGTCTTCAGACAGCCTTAACGTCGCATTTCCACGCCGCGCGGGACGTAAAAACAGCCGCGCACGGCGTAAACTGGGCCGGGATTTTTTACATACCGTAATCTCCCATATGTTCGTCTACCGTGAGTTTCACGGCGACCTGCACCCCGGCAACATTCTGGTCGCCCGCAAGAAACAGCTGTACTTCATCGATTGGGGCAACACAATCGACCTCGGCCCAATCTGGCGACCTGCCCTCAAGTACCTGCAGGCCGTGCTGACCGGTGATGCCAGTGCAATTACCAGTGCCGTTGTTGAGCTGGCTGCTGAGCCAGACAAAGCTGCAAACTCAATAGAAGACCTGGAAGTACTTGTCGAGAAAACCCTGGCCGACGCCGGAATCACACCGCTGGCCTACAACTTCGCCCTGACCCTCTACCAGGAGGGGCAAGAGGGCCTTCTCAAGCGGCTGGAACTGGCACTTCACCTGGCCACAGCCATAGGTCGCCAAGGTATTGTAATACGCGCTGAGTACCTTCACCTGACCCGCTCACTGACGGCAATGAGCGGGTCATATCTGGGTATTTACCGCGGCCTGCCCCGCAGAATGCTGGTTCAGGATATAGCCCAGGTACTTATACAGTTCCCCAGCCTGGAGGGGTTTCGCCTGCTTTCCAACTACCAGAAATCTATTCGGGAGAAAGTCATCGCCAACTCCCCTCTCAGGGTTCTACCCCGGAACAAACTGAAAACAGCATAAGAAACTTTCGCCGGCACTTCAAACAGGCTTAACTCTGGCTCCCAATGGGGTAGACTTGAAGTATGAAATGGTCCTGGAAGATAGCCCGTATAGCCGGTATTGATATTTATATTCATGCCACGTTTCTCTTACTCATCTACCTGGTGGGAATCAGTTACTGGAACCAGCAGGGTACGATAGCGGCGGTGATCTCCGGTGTGGGGTTTATCCTCGCGCTTTTTGCCTGTGTTGTATTGCATGAATTTGGGCACTCCCTGACAGCACGCCGTTACGGTATTAAAACCCGGCATATCACACTGCTGCCTATTGGTGGCGTTGCCGCACTGGAAAAAATGCCCGATGACCCCCGCCAGGAGATTCACGTTGCCATTGCCGG
>JAUVBI010000027.1 GCA_030591305.1 Pseudomonadota bacterium | reverse complement strand
ATATTGCCGGGCTTTTCCGGGTCGTGGAAAACAGACTTACCCTGTTGGTCTGTCATGGAAATATGGATATGGCCACTTTGCCCCGGCCAGTCTGGAGACCAGCGTGCCATAAACGTTGCCATGCGATTGTGGTTCTGGGCATATATTTTGGTAAAAGTTTTGAACAAGGACGCCTGGTCTGCAGCTAGCATAGCAGTGTCTGCGCACAGAGCAGCCTCCATGACGCCCGGCCCGGTTTCCTCATGCAAACCCTCGATGGGCATATTCATTTCTTCACAAAGCTGCAATAAGCCACGATAAAAATCTGCATGTACCGAAGTGCGCAACATGGAGTAGCCGAAATGTCCCGGTGCCATCGGTTGCAAGTTTTTGTAGTGTTTTTCACGCACGGACTCGGGTGATTCGTCGAAAACAAAAAATTCAAACTCAAAGCCGCAGCGCAGGGAAAAGCCCATATCTTCGGCCCTGGCTATAACCCTGCCCAGGGTGGCCCGTGGACATACGCGAGAAGCGGCCTCGGCGAACTCCCCCATTACCAGAATAGTGTCCTGCTCCATAGGCAGCTCACGGCAGGTTTCAGGTAGTATGCGCACGGGCGCATCGCCATATCCGGTGTGCCACCCGGTGAAGCTGACATTGTCATAGAGCTGGTCATTACTGTCCCAGCCCAGCACCACATCGCAGAAACCAAAGCCCTTGTCCAGGGCGGAAAGAAATTTCTCGCGGGACATATATTTTCCGCGCATGATACCGTCGATATCAAACACGCCCACTTTAATATGGGAGATCGACCGCCGTTCGATTAAGGCTCTCAATTCTTCGGCGCTGTTTATTTGTAGTGGCTCCATACTTACTCTCCACGCTCTTGTAATTGTTGTATGGCAAACTCTTCTTCCGGTGAGTACACCAGCGTCTTGCGTCCATAGACGGCGAAGTACACCAGGCCACACAGAAACCATATTGCCACCCCGATAATGCCCGGTCGAAAATCTGCATTATTAAACAGCAATACCAATACGGCTGCTGCGATCAACAGGGCTACCCAGGCACCAAATTCGCCCAGCGGGCTGGTATAGGGCCGGTCTATGTGTGCGAACCGACGTTTGAGCAAGATGTAGGCCACCATCTGCATGACATAGGCGATGACAGCACCGAACACAGCCATGTTCAAAATAACACCCCCAAAGGCACCGCTGCCGTTGGGGTCGACCAGAAATAACACCATCAAAACTGCAAAACCTACCAGTGAGCCCCCCAGCAGAGCCACGTGGGGTGTTTTGCGCTCGCCGTGGGTGACCGATAGCCAGTGCGGAAAATAGCCGGCACGGCTCAGCGAGTAGATATTGCGCCCAAAGGCAAAAATAATGGCGTGAAAGCTGGCGATTAAACCGGCGATGGCCACCAGGCCGAGCACCTTGGCACTGCTGACACCCAGGGTCTGGGTGAAACCATCGAGCAGGGGCTCTTCTGTCTGGGAGCCAAAAAATGCGGCACCGCCGCCAATGCCCATATTCAGGAATGTGATAAGAACGCCGGTTAACACCAGGGTTCCCAGACCCCAGATCAGACCCCTGGGCATATCGCGGGTAACATCGTGGGATTCCTCAGCGGCCAGGGGTAATTGTTCTATGGCCAGGTACAACCAGATAGCAAAGGGCAGTGCTGCGCCCACGCCCCCCCAGCCCATGGGCAGAAAACGGGTGGCACCGGGCTGTGGCTCAATATTCCACAGCAACTCCCAGCGGAACAGAGGTATGGCACTGATATAAAAAACCACCAGTATCAATAATGCCAACAGGGTGATCACGACAATAAAACGAAATGACTCTTCCACACCCTTTATATTCAAGCCAGCGAAGACCAGGTATAAGCCAGCCCACCAGGCCGGTTGCCAGGCGTCGGGGGTGGCAAATATGTTTTGCAGGTAGCCCCCGGTGAAGTAGCACACCACTGCGGTGGTAATCACATATTCCATATTTTCGGCGAGCCCGGTGATGTAGCCACCCCAGGGGCCCATGGTTGTGCGTCCAAATGAATAGGCGCCGCCGGCATGGGGCATGGCGGCGGACATTTCTGCTATGGAAAAGCACAGGCCGGTATACATGACCGTGGCGATGCCGAGAGCCAGTAGAAAGCCACCGAACCCACCTTGGCCAACGCCCAGATTCCAGCCAGAAAAATCCCCGGAAATGACCGCACCTACACCCAGTGCCCACAGTGACCACGTGCCCGCATAGCGGCGCAGACCACGCTTGTCGAAGTATTCCTGCCCCGCCTTGTGGTACTCGACTGTCCCGATGATCTTCTTGTCATCGTTGGCCATGGTGTATGCTCCTGTTACATTTTGAGACGATTCTTAACCCGGGCTGAGGCAATAACAGCCTTACCTGCACGATAGCTCTCATGGTTATTATCAATGGTTTTCAACGTGTAGAGGTAATTTATCATTAGCCCAGCGGATTGCGAAATGCCATTTTTAGACGTATCTGCCAGCCAGTTGATTTGCGCGACGATGGCGCCATTGTTGAGGTGAAAGTGAGCCACTGAATTGAGCGCGGTTCCACTTTTGTGTTTTTCATTGATTAGATAGTGTGCGCAGAGGTGTTGCAGTGGATCTTTCACGGCCTCTGCCAGTTCACTGTTCTCGTGCCATTTATGGCGTGAAAGGATTTCATTGACCGCTGCCTCGGGGGATGTTGCCGGCGAAGCGGCCAGGGCGGCAGCCGTATTTTCCTCGCTTAGAATATGCAGCTTATCTTCGCCTACCGCACGATCCAGCCAGCGCCGGAAGCCCGGAACGGGTGACAGGGTTGCAAAAGTGCCCAGGTTTGGCAGCTCTCTGGATAGGTCGTCAACAACGCGTTTGATCAGAAAATTGCCAAAGTTAATAGCCGACAGACCGGCCTGTGCATTGGAAATTGAGTAGAAAATAGCACAGTCGGCCGTCTCCGGATCGCCCAGCGGGGCATCCTTGTCCAGTAGTACCTGCACATTGTCAGCAATACCGTTGACCAGGGCCACCCAGACAAAAATCAGGGGCTCGTCCGGCATGCGTGGGTGAAAAAATGCAAAACAGCGACGGTCGGAGGCCAGGCGGTTTTTCAGGTCGTCCCAGCCCTTTATTTCATGTACGGCCTCGTAGACAAATAATTTTTCCAGTAATGAGGCCGGGGCCTCCCAGGTGATTTGCTTGAGCTCTAGAAATCCCACATCAAACCAGGCGGCCAGTAGAGACTTCAGGTCGCTTTCCAGGCCCCTGAGGCGGCTATCTGCCCTGGCCCAGGGAATGAGTTCTGCCCGCATATCCACCAAAAATTTTACGCCTTCTGGCAGGGCATTAAACTGGGTGAGCAGGTGCACTCGCGGTGCTTTGAGAGCCGTGCGCAGCTCCTGCTCTGCGTTGAATCGAGCCTCATTACCCCCGGCCTGAGCGAGTTGCTCAACGGCCTTGTTTATTGTTTCGGGGTTAGTGTCAAACTCTGTTGCAAGTGTGGTCAAAAAGC
This sequence comes from Pseudomonadota bacterium, assembly GCA_030591305.1. The sequence goes on along the minus strand of JAUVBI010000027.1, from coordinate 16,101 downwards.
GTTTGCGGCCGGTTTCGTTGAGCAACAGGTAGACGTGACCCAGAGCGGCCGCGCGTTTGCGGGCTGACACTTCGCCACCGCGCCGATCCAGGCAGGCCTGCATGTGTTTTATCAAGTTGTCCCGGTCCTGGTCGCTTAAATCGGGGGTGGCGGTGATAGCTGGCATTCCCTCGTTATCTGAGGCAATTTTGTCCCAGGCATTTTTTGCATTGCGTAGGGCGCGGTCCCAAAAACTGGACTTCTTGTGTGGATTCATACTTGCCGGTCTTTTCATTGTGCTTTTTGTGGATGTTTGATTCTACGCCATAGTGGCAATTCTGACACTACCCTATGGTGGTGTGCATGCTATAGTCGCTGCGTTTTTTTGGAATGACGGTCAATGCAAGACACTCCCTCCCAGGCCCGGCGTGTTTCTCCCATCGATTATCCCTCGGAGCTGCCCGTGGTGGAGCATCGGGAGGAGATCGAGCGGGCGATAGAAAATAACCAGGTCATTATCCTGGCGGGTGAGACCGGTTCGGGAAAAACTACGCAGTTGCCTAAAATTTGCCTGGGTATGGGTCGGGGCAGGCGAGCTATGATTGCTCACACCCAGCCCCGCAGGCTGGCGGCGCGAACAGTTGCCCAGAGAATTGCGCAGGAACTGAACTCCGTGGTGGGGGAGGTGGTCGGTTACCAGGTGCGGTTTACCGATAAGGTCTCCAGCAGTACTTGTATCAAGTTAATGACCGACGGCATCCTGCTGGCTGAAATTCAGCGTGACAGAATGCTGCGCAAGTACGACACAATCATCATCGATGAGGCACATGAGCGCAGCCTCAATATCGATTTTCTGCTGGGCTATTTAGTACGTCTGTTGCCAAAACGGCCCGACCTCAAGCTAATTATTACGTCTGCCACCATTGATGTAGAGAGCTTTTCCAAGCATTTCAGGAATGCGCCGGTGATTGAAGTGTCCGGCCGTACCTACCCGGTTGAAACGGTGTACCTGGACAGTGTATCGGACAGAGACCAGGGTGTGCAGGAGCAGATCAATTCGCTGGTGGCGGATATTGATGCGGGTGTCTTCGGTAAGCGTGGCGACATCCTGATTTTCCTGTCCGGTGAAAGAGACATACGGGAATTGGCAAAGGTGCTTAGGCGGCAACAGCAGATTGAGGTGTTGCCCCTGTATGCACGGCTCAGCCAGGCCGAGCAGAACCGCGTGTTCAATTTGTCAAAAAGGCGTGGTACGCGGGTTGTACTTGCCACAAACGTCGCAGAAACATCACTCACCGTTCCCGGTATTCGCTACGTAATAGACCCGGGGGAAGCGCGTATCAGCCGCTACAGCTTTCGCACCAAGGTGCAGCGCTTACCCATCGAAGCCATTTCCCAGGCCAGCGCTAACCAGCGTCAGGGTCGCTGTGGGCGAGTAGAGGAGGGTGTCTGCCTCCGCCTGTACAGCGAAGAGGATTTTTCCAATCGCCCGGAGTTCACCGACCCGGAAATAAAGCGGACCAATCTCGCGGCGGTTATTCTGCAAATGTTGCTGCTGCGACTCGGCGATATAGGGGAGTTTCCCTTTATCAATTCGCCGGACCCTCGCATGGTGCGCGATGGCTACAAATTACTTGAAGAGTTGGGTGCTGTTAGCAAGGGTGGCGAGCTCACGGATATCGGCAGGAAAATGGCCAGACTGCCGGTAGATCCCCGCCTGGCCCGTATGGTTCTTGCCGCATCAGAGCGGGGCGCCCTGGAAGAAATACTGGTGATTACCAGTGCACTGGCTGTGCAAGACCCCCGCGAGCGGCCCGCCGACAAGCAGCAGCAATCGGACCAGATGCACGCGCGCTTTCAGCACGATAAGTCCGATTTTATGGCATGGCTAAACTTGTGGAAGTACTACGAAGAACAGCGACAGGCCCTGAGCCAGAATCAACTGCGAAAGCTTTGTAAGAGGGAGTTTATCTCCTTTATGCGAATGCGCGAATGGCGCGATATTCACTACCAGTTAACGGTTGCGTGTAAGGCACAAAAAATGAAACCCCGGGCGGCATTGTCGGAGGAGGAAAACTACGAGGGTATTCACCGGGCGCTGCTTGCTGGCCTGTTGAGTCATATTGCCCAGTTTCAGGAAGGGCATGAATACCTGGGCAGTCGCAGTCGCAAGCTGCAGATCTTTCCCGGTTCCTCCCAGTTTAAAAAGAAACCAAAGTGGATGGTGGCGGCTGAAATCGTTGAAACCACGAAAGTGTACGCGCGTTCTGTGGCGGCGATTAATCCCCTGTGGGTGCTGGATATTAATCCCGCGCTGCTAAAATATCACTATTATCAACCGCGCTGGGAGGCCAGGGGCGGCCAGGTCATGGCCTATGAACGCGTCACGCTTTACGGCCTGACAGTCTCCGATAAACAAGCGGTGCACTATGGCCCGATAAGCCCGGCCGAATCACGGGAGTTACTTATCAGGGAGGGTTTGATCGCCGCTAAATTTCATCCCCATCCCGGCTTCCTGAAGCATAACCAGCGCCTGGTACGGGAGTTGCAGGATATGGAGGCGCGCACCCGTAGGCGCGATATTCTGGCCGATGAACAGGTATTGTTTTCCTTCTACGACGAGAGGTTGCCAGATGACGCTTATACAGCCAGTCGTCTGCGCGCCTGGTTAAAGCGCAATTCTGGAGCTGAAAGTGGTTTGCGCCTGCAACGAGAGGATTTACTGGCGAAGGACCTGGGCAGCGGCCTGGGTGAGCAATTTCCCGACCACCTGGATTGGCATGACATGCGCTTCAAACTGAGTTACCAGTTCGAGCCGGGTAATGTCGCCGATGGTGTTTCGCTCACAGTGCCGGTGGCCCTGTTAAATAGGGTGCCCCGCTTTTTGTTTGACTGGCTGGTGCCGGGGTTGCTGCGGGAAAAATGCATCCAAATGCTCAGGGGCCTGCCCAAGGCCAAGCGCAAGCACCTGGTGCCCGCCCCCGACTTTGTCGACCGCGCCCTGGCCACGATGTCCCCCTCTGACTCGGACCTGTCCCGGGAGTTGTCGGAGAAACTGTCCGGCCTGGGCGGCATTCGATTGGAGGCGGGCGACTGGGACACAGATAAACTGGATGATTACTACCGAATGAATATTCGGGTGGTTGATGCCAGGGGGAAATTACTGGAGCAGGGCAGGGACCTGGCGCAGTTGATAGCGAACTTTCGCACGGACACCCGCCAGAGCATGGCTTCTGCCACAGGCGATACGCCAGCTAAAACAGGAATGGGTCGCTGGAATTTTGGTGATATCCCCCGGGAGTGGCGGTTTCGGCAGGCGGGGGTGGATATAATTGCCTATCCGGGTCTTGTCGATAAGACCAGCAGCGTCGATATTGAATTGTTTGATTATCCCGCCCAGGCGCAGTTGCAGCATCGTCTGGGTTTGCTGCGGCTGCTGCGCTTGCACAGCGCTACCCAGGTGAAATACCTGTCCAGGCAAATGCTAAAGGGAAACAAATTCAACCTGGTGATAGCGGGCGCCCAGCTCGATAGGGAACAGTTGCTGGCAGACCTGGTTGACGGTGCCTATGTATGGGCAATGGAAATTGACAGCGACAGGCCCTTTGCTGCTCAAGAGTTCGAAAAAATGTTGGAAAGTGGCAAAGGTGAGGTTATCAGCTGTGCCAATGAGCTGGAAAAAATCCTGTTCAATACGCTGGATGCCCTCGCTGAATTGCGCAGAGAAATAGTCAAGTTGGGTGCCGGAAAATATCTCTCCAGTCTGGAGGATGTTAACAGGCAGTTACAGCGGTTGTTGCAGAAGGGGTTTGTGCGAGATACGCCCCGCGAGTGGCTGTCCCAGTACCCCCGGTATATAAAGGCCCTGCTTGTCCGGTTACAGCGCCTCAGCGGGCAGGCCGGCAAGGACCAAAAATACACAGAGCTGCTCGATAGCGTGGGTGCCAAGCTGTGGCAGCTGTGTGAAGAGCGCTCCGGATTGCTGCAAATTTGCCCGGAGGCCAGGCAGTTTCGCTGGATGCTTGAGGAGTTCAGGGTTTCTCTCTTTGCCCAGAGCCTTGGTACGCGGCAGGCGATCTCGGAAAAGCGCCTGCAGGAGCAGTGGCTTAAAGTTATCCGTTGGACGGAGGATAACCCCCACTGAGAGCAGCTGCCCCAGCGTCACTTTTTGTGAAAAATTACCACTCTCGCTGTGCAAATAATGAAACTTAGCTGGTGTCACTGTGTCATATCTATCACGATAGCTGCCTTTAGGCACTTCGGCACTGGGTCGATCGTGGGCGAGTGTAATAAAATTAAATCAAAAGGGAACTAATCATGGCTCATTCTATAAAACCAATTGCTGCAGCATTGGGCGCAGCATTTCTTGCCGGTTCATTTGCACCTGTTGCCTCTGCTGAAGCAAACCCATTTTCAGCCCAACAATTGAGTGGCGGTTACGACCTGGCCAGCTATGGTAAGGACGCTGAGGGCAAGTGTGGTGAAGGCAAGTGCGGTGAAGGAAAAGCTAAAGCCAAGTCCGAAGGAAAATGCGGTGAAGGCAAGTGCGGTGAAGGAGAAGCCAAGTCCAAGTCCGAAGGAAAATGTGGTGAAGGCAAGTGCGGTGAAGGAAAAGCCAAAGCCGAATCTGAAGGTAGCTGTGGCGAGGGCAAGAAAGCCGAAGGCGAAGGTAAGTGCGGCGGTAAGTAATGTCTGAAGTAAGCCGGGATCTGCACGGAGCGGGTCTCGGGCTACGGCGGGCCCTCATGGGTCCGCTGCTGTCAATGGACCAGGGATCGGTCGATTTTATGGAGGTGGCACCGGAGAACTGGATTGGTGTAGGCGGGCGCTTTGGCAAGCAGTTCAGGCAACTGGCGGAGCGGCACACTATTGTTCTGCACGGTTTGTCACTGGATATTGGCGGCCCGGACCCTATCGATACCAAGTTGGTCAGGTCGGTGCGGGCGCTGATGACTGAGATTAACACGCCCCTGTATAGTGAACACCTCTCATACTGTGCGGCCGATGGCCACCTGTATGATTTGCTGCCTATTCCTTTTACCGAAGAGGCGGTTCGCCACGTGGCCGACAGGGTGCGACAGGTACAGGATATCATCGGGATGCCGCTGGTGCTGGAAAATGCATCCTATTATGGCCAGGCGTACAATGACCTTTCCGAGGCCGAGTTTATCACTGCAGTGCTGCAAGAATCCGGTTGTGACCTGCTACTGGATGTCAATAATATCTATGTGAACAGCATCAATCACCGCTACGATCCCCTGCAGTTCCTGGACGCCCTGCCCTTGGATCGGGTGCGGTATATTCATATTGCAGGCCATTTTGACGAGGCAGAGGATCTGAAAGTAGACACCCACGGGGCCGACATCATTCATCCGGTATGGCAGCTTCTGGAGCAGGCATATCAACGGCTGGGCCCTGTTCCTACATTGCTTGAACGAGATTTTAACATCCCACCGCTGGCAGAATTGTTGCTGGAAATCGAACACATTAGGGGCTGTCAAAAAGTTTGTGAACCTTCAATATTATCGCAGGGGGTCTGAATGATGGCAGCTAAGAAATTGCGGGATGCGCAGCTTGAAATGGCTGATTTTTTGCGCGCCCCGGATACCAATCCCGCCCCTGCCGGGGTGGAAGCAAGGCGCTTGAAAATATATCAGGACCTGGTGTACAACAATATTGAAAGCTTTATCAGTAATGGCTTTCCAGTCTTACGCAGCCTGTACCCCGATAGTGAATGGCATGCCTTGGTGTACCGTTTTATTGATGGGCATCGCTGTCATACGCCGTATTTTCTGGAAATCAGCCAGGAGTTTCTGCGTTTCCTGAGCCAGGAGTATCAACCGACGGACTTTGATCCACCCTTTATCGCTGAGTTGGCTCATTACGAATGGGTTGAGCTGGCGCTGGATATCTCGCAGGAGAACCTGGATGGCCGGGCCCGGCTGGACAATCCCCTGCTGGAAACACCGGCACTATCGCCACTGGCATGGGTACTTAGCTACCAGTTTCCCGTGCACAAAATAGGGCGGAGCTTTCAGCCCACAGAGGCGGTGGAGCCCACTTTCCTGGTGGTCTATAGAAATCGCGAAGATAATGTTCGCTTTATGGAGCTAAACCCCGCGACGGCGCGGTTATTGGAGCTTATTCGGGATAATACCGACGCTACTGGTGCCATGCTTTTATCCCGTCTGGCGCAGGAACTGGGCATGCCTGAAGAGACAGTGACAGGGTTTGGCAGTGAATTATTGGCAGAGCTCAATGGTCAGTCAATAGTCGTCGCTCAACTGGCGCCCTAATTCTGATACGCGTACTGGTTGCCAGCGATAAATTTGGTGGGTAAAATTCCCACCATAACCACACGAATTACCCTATGCCCTTTATTCGATTCATATTGCCATTGTTGTTGATTTTTCCGCTTTCCCCGGTGCACGCACAGGTGTTGGAGGATGAGAGCAATATTGATCCTTGGGAAACGATGAACCGGCGAGTGTTTGCGGTGAACGATGGCCTGGATAAGTATTTGATGCGGCCCCTGGCCCAGACATACCACATTGTCATGCCAGACATAGGCGAGCGGGGCGTGGGCAATTTTTTTGCCAATCTCTACGATGCTAATGCTGCGTTTAACGCTTTATTGCAATGGCGACTGGAGGGTGCGGTGCAAAGTGGGGGGCGGTTTTTGGTAAATTCGACCGCGGGCTTTCTCGGCCTGATCGATGTTGCTACACCGATTGGAATTCGGCCATACCGAACGGATTTTGGTCACACTCTGGCGACCTGGGGTGTCGATTCAGGGCCTTATCTAATGGTGCCATTTTTTGGGCCACGCACCATACGCAGTGGTGCGGGCACTCTCGTCGACATCTACGCCTCACCCCAGGTCCTTATCGATAACGTACGCCTGCGCAATACCATGTATGGGCTGGAACTCATCGATGGACGGGCGCGACTGCTCAAGGCTGAAGAACTGATGTCCGGTGACCGCTATATTTTCGTCAGAGACGCGTATTTGCAGCAGCGAGAATTCTATGTCAATGATGGAGTGGTTAAAGATAATTTCTCCGATTATGAAGAAGGAGGCTGGGACGACGACTTTTAAATCGTCCAAATAGCCAATTAAGTCACAAAACTGTGAAATCCTGCCCAAAGCGTGATAATCGCTGTTGCCTGCTTCTCCTGATGGGCGTAATGTCACGCCGAACTCTCCATCAAAGTTTGTAATGATGGCCGCAAACGGAAATGTACTGGTAATTAACGATAACGCTTCTCGAGCTGAGGCGCTGGCGAAGCTCGTATCGAATTCAGGTTACCACGTCGAAATTGTTACCGATGTTGTCAACTCCAATTATTCGCTGGCCGAGAACAGTGAATTGGACGTGATTCTTTGCGAGCTGAAGCTCAAGGGCGTTTCCTGGGAAGAAGCCCGCCGCACCCTGCGCGAAATGGACGTACAGGTGCCTGTGATTATGTTCAGTGACAAGGCAGAGGTCGACCGCATGATGACGGCCCTGCGCCTGGGGGCATCAGACTTCTTTGTTCGTCCGGTAGAAGATATTGAGGCTTTGATAAAGTCTATTGACCGCTGTGTTCGCCAGCGCCAGATGCGCCGAGAACTGTTGCAGTCCCGCAAGCGTCTCGAAGCCGCCAATGCCGAGTTGCGTGGCACGGTAGCAATGCTGGAGCAAGACCAACAGGCCGGTCGGCAGGTTCAATTGCGAATGCTTCCTGTCAGCCCTCTGGTTTTAAAGGATTATGTTTTTAGTCATACGGTCATACCGTCTTTGTATCTCAGCGGCGATTTTACCGATTACTTTACGGTGGGTGAGGACTACGTAGCATTTTTTATGGCTGATGTCTCTGGTCACGGCAGCTCATCGGCGTTTGCAACCGTGTTGTTGAAAAACCTGTTTGCCAGGAAACGCTCGGACTATCTTCGCCTCAACGATGACTCTATTCTTAGCCCGGTTGCGATGCTGAAAAAAGCCAACGATGAGTTACTCGACCTGGGCGTTGGCAAATTTGCCACCATGGTAGTGGGCTTGCTCGATATGAAGCGCAATTCCCTGCGTTATAGCGTGGCGGGCCATTTGCCTCAGCCTGTTCTGGTGTGCAGTGAGGGCGCGCGCTACCTGCGGGGTGAGGGCACAGCGGTTGGCATTACCGAAGATACGCAGTTTGAAGAGCACCTTATCGACCTGCCGCAGCGCTTTATGCTCGCCCTGTTTTCCGACGGCATTCTGGAAATATTGCCACCCAAAAACCTCATAGAGAAGGAGAAGTACTTTCTTGAGGTTTTTGAGCAAACAGCCGACTCACCGGGGGAACTGGTCACCCGCCTGGGGCTCGACAAAGTAGAGACTGCACCGGATGACATTGCAGCCCTGTTTTTGAGCAAGCGAAGCTGACATGTCTGACGGAAAAATTCTTGCAGCTCACAAAAATGGTGCCTATGTTATACGCATGACAGGTGATGTCAGGCTCACTCTTTGTACCACCATCGATGAATATTTCCATAATATGTACAACGATCCCGACTTTGTCAGTGTGTGGGTAGACCTGTGTGAGGCAGAGGGGATTGACAGTACAACCTTGGGTCTGCTGGCAAAGCTGGCGCTTGAAACTAAGTCAAAATTTGGTTTTACACCTGCGATTTATTCCTGTAACACCGGCATCAATCGGCTGTTAAAGAGCATGGGTTTTCAGCGCTTGTTCGATTTGCATGAGGAGGCCTGTGGTACCACTGAATTTGGCGATGAAATACCCTCCATTGATGGCAGCGAAGGGGCAGTCAAGGAAAAAGTCGTTGAGGCCCACAGGGTGCTAATGGACCTCAGTGACGAAAACAAAGTTCGCTTCAAGGATTTAATGGCGGTTCTGGAGGCCGACTAGCCTGGTGGTGCGCCCGAAAATAAAGCGGGCATTATCTATCACTGATTAACGTTTCCAGCTTTATCTGGTCCACCACGAAATTTCGAATTCCCTCGGCCAATTTTTCAGTGGCCATCGCGTCATCGTTAAGCTGATAGCGAAACTCGCTCTCTTCCAGCCCCGATTTTGGGTCGCTGGATGTCGCCGACTCTGCGGACAGTTGTTGCGGCAGCTCACCCTCATCCGCCGCCAGGGCTTCCAGCAGGCCGGGACTGATGGTCAGGCGGTCACACCCCGACAATGCTTCAATCTCACCGGTGTTGCGAAAACTGGCGCCCATCACAACAGTTTTATAATTGTGTTGCTTGTAGTAGTTATAGATTCGGGCGACCGACTGTACGCCCGGGTCATCCTGTGGCTTTTCGATGAGCAGCTTCGTGTTGGCCTTGTACCAGTCTAGAATTCGCCCTACGAAGGGCGATATCAGAAACACGCCAGCGTGGGCACAGGCCGCCGCCTGGCTGAAGCCAAATAATAGTGTGAGGTTACAATTTATACCCTCGTGTTCCAGTTGCTGTGCCGCCCGTATGCCTTCCCAGGTTGAAGCGATCTTTATCAGGATGCGATTTTTGTTTATTCCAGCGGCGCCGTACATGCCAATGAGTTTGTGGGCGCGTTCTATAGAGGCGTTAGTATCGAAGGACAGGCGGGCGTCCACCTCAGTAGAAATACGGCCGGGTATCACCTCGAGAATTTCGCGCCCCACATCAACCGCAAAACGGTCACAGCAGTTGGCCAGTTGCTCGGCATTGGTGCCCCCTAACTCAGTTGCCCAGCGCTTTGCCTGATCAAGTAATGCGCCGTAGTGGGGCAGAGATGCCGCTTTCAGCAGCAGTGAAGGATTGGTGGTTGCGTCCACGGGCGCAAAGCGTTTTATCTCCTCGATGTCGCCTGTATCGGCCACCACATCGGTCATTGTCTTCAGTTGATCAAGTTTATTACTCATGTTGTCACTCGTATCTTTGGTGTCAGTTTATTGGGTAGTAGAGCTTGGAACCAAGTGGCCCTGGGCTTGTTTTACCAGAGCGTATGCCTCTTCCAGAACTTCTATTCCCGCCTCTTTTTTGTAAGCATTCTCACTTATATGACGCCTGAATTTCCTGGCCCCTGCAACGCCCTGGTACAGCCCGAGAATGTGGCGCGTAATGTGATTGAGCCTGGCACCGCCCATTATCTGCGCACGGATGTAAGGCAGAAGTGTTTCTATAACAGCATCGCGATTATCTGCAGTCGAGTTTATCCCAAATAGCACCGGGTCTACCTCGGCCAGCATCCAGGGGTTTTGGTAGGCCTCTCTACCGATCATCACACCGTCGACGTACTCCAGGTGGTGCAGACACTCGGCCATGGTTCTTATTCCGCCGTTGATCACAATGGTGAGTTGCGGATAGTCCTGTTTTAATTGATACACCCACTCGTAGTTCAGTGGTGGAATTTCACGATTTTCCTTAGGAGATAAACCCTGTAACCAGGCTTTGCGCGCGTGCACAATAAAAACCGAACAACCCGCGGCCGCCACGGGTTCGACAAAGGCAGTCAACTCATCATAGGATTCCATGTCATCAATGCCGATACGGTGCTTAACGGTAACCGGAATATCGCAGGCGCTCCTCATTGCCTTTACCCCCGCCGCCACCAATTGCGGTTGGGCCATCAGGCAGGCGCCAAACATACCCGACTGAACCCGGTCGGAGGGGCAGCCACAGTTAAGATTGACCTCATCATAGCCCCACTCCTGGGCCCACTGTGCACATTGGGCGAGCTCAACGGGGTTGCTCCCACCCAGCTGAAGAGCCACCGGATGTTCTGTGTCATTAAAATGTAAAAAACGCTTACGATCACCGTGGATAAGGGCGCCAGTGGTGACCATTTCGGTATACAGCAGTGCTTCCTTGCTGAGCAGGCGCCAGAAATAGCGGCAATGGTGGTCAGACCAATCCATCATGGGGGCTATGCAAAATTTATGCTTGAGAGCCATGAAATGCTAAACGGGTAAAGAAAAATGGCGTATATTGTAACGCAAACCTGGGGGCAGGGTGACCCGGCTGGTTTGTTCTATTTTTCAAACTGCCTTATGGTATGTTGAGTTGTTGTTGGGGAGTAAAGCGCAATGAAGTTGGATAACAAAGTGGCCATTGTAACCGGCGCCAGTTCCGGTGTGGGAGCGGCATTAGCTATAAAGCTGGCTGAACAAAATGTCAAAGTAGTGGTTAACTACGCCAGATCCAGGGCGGGAGCCGAGGATACAGTAAAATGCATTGAGGAAGCCGGAGGCCAGGCTATCAGGTTTAAAGCAGACGTCGGTGATGATCTGCAGTGTATTGCTCTGGTCCAAAAAACGGTGGCCGAGTTTGGACAGGTGGATATTCTGGTGAACAATGCGGGAGCCACCACATACGTTGAGCACAAAAATCTGGACCTGCTCTCCGACGCAATCTGGGAGTCGACGCTGAGCACAAACCTAATGGGCCCATTTTATATGACCCGTGCGGTACTGCCCGAATTGATCAAGCAGGGTGGGGGTGAGATTGTGATGACTTCCAGCATTGCGGGGCTGACCACCAACGGCAGCTCCATGGCCTATTGTGCATCAAAAGCTGCTCTCAACAGCCTGACCCGGACTCTGGCCAAGGCTATTGGCGAGCACAATATCAGGGTGAATGCGATTTGCCCGGGCTTGATTAACGGTAAATGGGCCAGTGAGGGTTGGGGCGAACGCTGGCAGGATGTCATTGCTTTTGCCGAGGGTGCAGCGCCCCTGGGCAAGGTGTCCACACCGGAAGATATCGCCGACAGCATTATCTCGGTTATTACCGGTACCGACTTGATGACCGGTCAGATAATTACCGTTGATGGTGGTTTTACAATTTAATAACGCTGCAGGGCCAGATTTATTCCGGTTTTACCCAGTAGAAGCCCTGTAGCAAAGTGGATGTAGGATTTGCCGCCCCAAGGTCGTATAATTGCGGTTCCTGAATTACTGAATATCCACCTATGACTGTACGTACCCGTATTGCACCTTCACCCACCGGCGACCCCCATGTGGGTACCGCCTATATCGCGTTATTCAATATGTGCTTCGCGAGAGCTCATGGTGGCAAGTTTATCCTGCGTATAGAGGACACCGACCAGGCGCGCAGTACGCCAGAATCTGAGCGCGCCATTCTCGATTCCCTGCACTGGCTGGGGCTGGAGTGGGATGAGGGCCCGGATGTGGGGGGAGACTATGGCCCCTATCGCCAGAGTGAGCGTATGGATATCTATGGTAAATATGCCCAGCAGTTGCTTGATAAAGACAAGGCTTTTATCTGTTATCGCACCGGTGATGAGCTAAACGAATTGCGCGAGGCCAGACGTGCCGCAGGTAACAGTACCGCTTTGAAACCCGCCGACTTGAAACTTCCCGACGATGAAGTTCAGAAGCGAAAAAAAGCGGGAGAGCCCTATGTCATCAGAATGATAGTACCGGATGAAGAGGGTGCTTGTGCCATTGACGATATGCTGCGCGGTACCATTGAGCTGGACTGGAGCATGGTAGACGCTCAGATATTGATCAAGTCCGATGGCATGCCCACTTACCACCTGGCCAATGTGGTAGATGATCACTTGATGGAAATTACCCATGTGCTGCGCGGTGAGGAGTGGATTAACTCCGCGCCAAAACATAAATTACTGTATGAATACTTTGGCTGGGATATGCCACAGCTGTGCCACTTACCGCTGCTGCGCAACCCCGATAAATCCAAACTCAGCAAGCGAAAAAACCCTACCAGTATCCTGTATTACCAGCGTATGGGTTTTCTGCCCGAGGCTCTGGTGAATTACCTGGGGCGTATGGGCTGGTCTATGCCCGACGAGAGTGAAAAGTTCTCGCTACAACAAATGGTCGATAATTTTGACATTCAGCGGGTCTCTCTGGGTGGTCCCATCTTTGATGTAGAAAAATTGAAATGGCTGAACGGCATGTGGATTCGTGAGGACCTGGATCAACAACAATTGGCCCAGCGTTTAATTGAATGGGCGTTTAACAAAGAGAATTTGGAAAAGGTTTTACCTCACGCCCAGAAGCGCATGGAAACCCTGAGCGATTTTGCGCCCCTTACCAGCTTTCTTGTGTCGGGCAGTTTGCCATTGACGGAGGCGAGCTTTTCATCGCTAAAAGGCGAGCGGGAAGACGTGGTAAAGGGCCTGCAGTTTGCCCTGTGGAAAATGGAAGCTCTGCAGCAGTGGAACCGGGACAATATCTGGAACGAGCTGAAGGCAACTGCAGATGCCCTGGAAATTAAAGTGAAAGATTTTCTGGCTCCTTTATTCATAGCTATTTCTGGCTCAACAGCCTCATTCTCTGTGGTCGACTCTATGGAATTATTGGGCCCGGATATGAGCAGGGCAAGGCTGCGGGAGGCCATCAAACTATTAGGTGGTGTTTCCAAGAAAGGAATGAAACGTCTGGAAAAAGAATACCAACAGCTGTGAGGTAGTACACAATGGCAAAGGGAAATATCACCACTTCATTATTGTCCACCGTGCTGCGCGGAAACGCAGGCATCAGCTCAACACCTGCTGAAATAAAGCCTGAAAAAATGTTGCAGCTCTACGATATTGAAAATTGTCCCCACTGTCGGCTGGTGCGTGAGGTATTAACCGAGCTGGATCTGGACGTGGAGATTTACCCCTGTCCAAAGTTGGGTGAGCGGTATCGTCCAGAGCTGGAAAAGCGTGGTGGCAAGGCTCAATTTCCCTATCTGGTTGACCCTAACACGGGAGTGGAATTATATGAGTCACTGGATATTATTGCCTACCTGTTCGAATCATATGCCATGCGTCCCCTGCCTTTGAAATGGCGCCTGGGAAAACTACAGACCATCACCTCCATGTTGGCCAGTGCGCCCAGAACAAACCGGGGCATGACAGCGAGGCCCGGGATACAACCTGAGTATATGTTGGAGTTATATAGTTTTGAATCTAGCCCCTATGCCAGAGTAGTACGCGAGCAGCTGTGCGAAATGGAAATTGCCTATGTTGTGCGCAACTGTGGGCGCACTGAATGGCGGGAGTGGATGCTACCTCAAGTGCGCGGGCTATTGCAGGTTACGCCCAATAGTAAGCTTGAAAACCGCAGAATACTACAGACCGATGAGGGTAGGGTGTCTATCCCCTTTTTGTATGACCCAAATTCCAATATTGGGATGTTTGAATCGGCAGATATTGTCGACTACTTGCAGGAAAACTACTCTCAGTAGGTATTTTGTATTGCCGTTTGTGTACTACAGGTAGCGCATTAGCAGGGCTTTGCCGCCGTCGCTGGCCAGAGTATGTTTGTTGGGCAGGGGTATTTTTACGATATGGCCAGAGCCGGGTGCTGTGTCGGTGGGCTCACCATTTTTATCGATAATTTCACTCAATGTAAACGTGTAGTTGCCGCTAGGGCTTATTAGTTCAAGTGTATCACCGCACTGAAAGAAGTTCTTTACATCGACTGTCATACTGCTTTCGTCGCAGGCTATGGCCTCACCAACAAACTGCTGGTGGGCATTACTGGAATGTCCCACCTCGTAGTTCTGGTATTCGCTGGGTACATGACGACGATAAAACCCCTCGGTATAGCCCCGGTTGGCCAGGTGTTCCAATTGCCCCATTTGCTCCATGTCGAAGGGTTTTCCGGCCATGGCATTGTCGATAGCCTCGCGATAAACCTGGGCGGTGCGTGCCACGTAATAGTGGCTTTTGGTGCGGCCCTCAATCTTCAGGGAATGTATGCCCATCTTTATCAGGCGCTCAACGTGTTGTACGGCACGCAAATCTTTGGAGTTCATGATGTAGGTGCCGTGCTCATCTTCGTAGGCGGGCATATATTCACCGGGACGATTTTTTTCCTGTAACAATACCGGCTCAATGGCGATGATGTCACCGGTCTCGGTTTCCTTTGCCGGATGGGTGTCGTACTCCCAGCGGCAGGAATTGGTACAGGCGCCCTGGTTGGAGTCCCTGTGGGTCATATAGCCCGATAACAGGCAGCGACCGGAATAGGCGATACACAGTGCCCCGTGTACAAAAACTTCCAACTCCATTTCAGGGCATTGCTGGCGAATTTCCTCAATTTCATCCAGCGAAAGTTCGCGTGACAAAATAACGCGGCTGATGCCCTGGCGGTGCCAGAACTTGACGGTTGCCCAGTTTACCGCATTGGCCTGTACTGATAAGTGTACCTCCTGGTCCGGCCAGCGATCTTTTACTAGCATGATAATACCGGGGTCGGACATAATCAGGGCATCGGGGCCCATTTCCAAGACGGGTTCCAGGTCGCGTATATAGGAACGTACCTTGTCGTTGTGGGGGGAGATGTTGGATGCCAGGTAAAATTTCTTGCCGAGAGCGTGTGCTTCATCGATAGCACTGGCCAGGTTCTCCAGCTTATTGAACTCGTTATTGCGCACGCGAAGGCTATAGCGGGGCTGTCCGGCATAAACGGCATCGGCACCGTAGGCGAAGGCGTAGCGCATGGATTTTAAGGTGCCAGCTGGGCACAGCAGTTCGGGCGAAAATGGTATATTCATTTTAATCAGTCTGGTGTTTTGTTAGAAAATTCGCGCGCATTGTACAGAAATATCTTAATTCTTGACAGGGCAGGGTGCTATCACTAAAATGCGCAGCTCTTTTAGAGACAACGTTGAACAAAATCCCTGTTTGTTCAATGAGTTAGAGAATATGGGGCCTTAGCTCAGCTGGGAGAGCGCAACACTGGCAGTGTTGAGGTCAGCGGTTCGATCCCGCTAGGCTCCACCAAATAACTTATAAATATCAAGCGGTTACAGCTTTCTCACTGTAGCCATTTTTTGTTTTGCCAATATTAAGTCCATATTAAGTCCAAGACTGAAGCGGCGTGCCCGGCCGCATGGCCGCTTTCGGTTTCAGCACCAATATCAGATCCGCATACCCTCTGGCCCTTTGCGGTCCGCGTTATGGCGACTGGAGGTGTTGCGGCCGGTGGTTGCGTTGTGGCGTGGCCAGGTCGGCCGCTATGGAGGCTGGAGTGGCCGTATGGGTGATGCTGTGGCGACCGTTAAAAATTGACTCACTGCTGCTCTTTGCTCGCCTCCAATTTCGGCCCAGTCTTACTCCTCAATCGCGGGCGTTTTCACGACATAGTGGCCCTTCGGGAGCACGAAATTTTAGTTACCTATGGGTCGGCTT
>JAUVBI010000122.1 GCA_030591305.1 Pseudomonadota bacterium | reverse complement strand
CTTCCAGTGCACTCATGTCTATTTCGTTAATGGCATTACACAATAAAATTACATGCTCCAAATCTTCATTGTCGACGATAAGACTGTATATATAGTCTTCCAAATAACTGGCATTGGCAAAATACAGGCTTTCATCCACCCGTATGGAAACAAGATTTTTGTGTGTAATAACATTGTGCCTGTCTATATTCCTGAAGTGTTCGGTACCGGCCACAGCACCCAATACCGCAATATGAGGTCTTGATGTTTTATATAAATGCAGCAGAACAGAGGAGAGAACGCCGCTCAAAACACCCAGTTCCACACCCAGCCCCAGGGTAATGACAATAGTAGTTATTATGGCAATAAAATCCGAGCGTGAATAGCGCCAGGCCCGAAGCACAACGCCAAAATCAAACAGTGATGTAACCGCCACTATAATCGCAGCGGCCAATGCGGCCTTTGGCAGGTAGAATAGAACTGGTGTCAGCACCATCGCCGCAATACCAATACCCACAGCCGCCAATATACTGGCCACAGGTGTCTGGGCACCGGAATCAAAATTAACAATGGACCTTGAAAAGCCACCTGTAACGGGAAAACCCGCGGATATAGACGACGCTACATTGGCAGCACCCAGTGCAATAAGCTCCTGGTTGGGGTCAATTCTCTGACGTCGTTTTGCCCCCAGGGTTTTACCCACGGACACCGACTCCACATAACCGATGATGGAAATCAGCATGGCCGATACCACAAGGTCAGACCACAAATCCGGATCATAGTTGGGAATTGAAAGGCTGGGTAGCCCACGGGGAACCTGGCCAACCAGCGCTACCCCCTGTGCACCAAAGTCGCCATAATAGCTGGCCAGAATCGTTGCGATAATAACCAGCACCGGGCCTGCCTTTGCCAGCATAGCCGCGCTACTGCCGGTAAACCCAAACTTCATCAGCAGAGGCTTTAAACCACTTCGGGCCCAAAATAAAAACACCAATGCACAGCTACCGGTGGCCAGCGTCACCCCGTTAACCGAATCACTATGAGCCACAAGCGAGCCCACCAGTTCCAGTAAATTATCACCGTGGGCCTCGATACCAAAAATGTGGCGCATTTGGCTAAGGGCAATAATAAGCCCGGACGCAGTGATAAAACCCGAGACAACCGGATGTGACAGAAAATTAGCCAGAAAACCGAAACGCAAAAAACCCATAACAATTAACATCAGCCCGGAAATCAGTGCCATGGCTATCGCGGCGGTTATATAATCAGCACTTCCCGTCTCCGCAACTTTTCCAATGGCGGTCGCCGTCATTAGCGACACCACCGCCACCGGGCCTACCGACAGGGTGCGACTGGTTCCCAGTAAGGCATAGGCAATAAGGGGTAAAATGCTGGCATACAAACCCATTTCGGCAGGCAGGCCCGCCAACAGCGCATAGGCCAATGACTGTGGAATTAGCATGATAGTGACAATGACGGCAGCCAGCGTATCACTGGCGAAGTATTCCCGATTATACTCCCGGCTCCAGTCGAGTACGGGCAGCATGCTTGTCAAAACTTTCATTTATTGCCTTGGGCAGTATGTGCCATATTTGACACATCTTAAGGCAAATGTGACGGCTATGGAAATTATAGCCTGCGACACCGCCCCTCGGTAGCCGGCAAGAAGATAGCTGCCCACACTCTGGCAGCATAATAAGATGCTGGGACTAATTTCACGGACATCCTGCTAGCTTGTATCATCACAATAGTGAATACTATCAGCTGATACTAGCTTGAGTAGACACCCTCACCCACCCCACTATGCAAAATGAACAAGACTTGAGAGGCAAACGCGTCAGCGACGCCATGCGTACGCTGCCTCGCGATCACTTTATCGAAATGAGTGATTCTTCACTGGTTTTGGGGCGCAGCATACCGCCCTCCAATGCGGTATCCGAAGTTCTCAACCACACCGACATCCATCCAGACCACAAAGTCCTGCAGGTAGGTACCGGAGCGGGGTATTTGTCTGCTGTATTAAGCAAACTGGCTGCCAATGTGGTCACTTTGGAGATCAACCCCGCCATCGCCCGAGTTGCCCAAGCACGCTTTAACAAACTCGGCCTGGCCAACCTGGTGTTGCGACAGCAAGATGGCTGCAAAGGGGCCAGCGACCTGGCACCCTTCGATCGAATACTGGTTTCAAGCCCCCGGATAAAAGATAAGACTGCACTATTGGAGCAACTGGCACCGGGTGGCACCCTGGTCGCCCTGGAACTGGGGGAAAATAATACCCATATCCTGACCCGTTACAACATGACCGAATTGGGTGCGATACTACGCAAAGAGTTGGCCTTGGTCGATTTCTCCAAAGACACAGGCATGACGCTGCTGGACATGGGAATGGTCGATCAGACCATGCTATCGCGAGCGCGAAAACTATCCCAGGCGAAAAAACTCCCCGTAATAAAAATACTGCGCGATATACTCGATGTAGAAGACGCAACCTTGTATCGCCGCCTGGCAGATGAGAACGGCATGCCCTTCTCATCTGTCGATGAGTTGCTGAAGACCATTGACCCGCAATTGATGGAGGCCTTCTCCCGCAGTTTTCTGGACAGTCATCACCTTATTCCCCTGAACGCAGACGATGGCAGCCTTCATGTAGCCACCGATGACCCCGACAGTTCGGTTGAAGACATCTACCACATGTACTCCTACGACCGAGTATTGAAAACCCTGATAACGCCGAATGACTTTAAACGCTTGTGGACTACCATCGAAATATCCATTCAGGGTGATGACCGCCAACAGCAGGCGGAAGCGGCCAGGAAAAAAGCGCACGCTAGCCAGCAGACAGAGAAGAAATCGCCACATATTGAAGCACACCTCATTACCCTTATGGATGCCTTGTTACTGGATGCCGTAAGCGAAGGTGCCAGTGATATTCATATCGAGCAATACAAGGGGCGCACCCGTATTCGGCTGCGTGTTGACGGGGATTTACACGACATAACTCACTATCGATTGTCCACCAGGGAAGCCCGTGGATTGGTCAACGTCATCAAAATTCGCGGGGAAATGGATATCGGCGAAAAGCGCCTGCCCCAGGGGGGGCGTTCACAGTTGACGGTAAGTGGCGTGGTCTACGACCTCAGAATTCAAATACAGCCCTCGTTGCACGGCGAGGCTGTTGTCATTCGCCTGCTTCCCCAGACCGACAATATTGTCGCTATTGAAAATCTGGGCATGGCAGAGGCGGTGGCCAGGCATTATCGCAGATTGCTGGATAACCCCTCCGGGCTGGTGCTGGTGGTTGGACCCACGGGCTCGGGTAAAACAACAACCTTGTATGCAGGTCTGTCAGAGCTCGCCAAGGATGGGCGCCGCAAGGTCATCACTATCGAGGACCCGATCGAATATTCTATGGAGAATATTCAACAGACGCACACACGCCCGGATATCGGTTTTAACTTTGCCGATGGTATGCGCTCTTTCGTACGTCAGGACCCGGACGTCATCCTGGTCGGTGAAATTCGCGACCAGGAAACTGCTGTAGAGGCCATTCGCGCATCCCAGACCGGACATATTGTGCTGTCCACACTACACAGTAACGACGCGGTAGATGCCCTGCAGCGCATCTACGACCTGAACGTACATCCGAATTCTGTGGCCAGTGAATTAATGGGGGTAATTGCCCAGAAACTGGCGAAACGCATCTGCGAACACTGCAGGGAAGAGACAACTTCTGACCCTCATATCCTCAAGGAATTATTCCCCGATGGTACGCCACATAGTTTTAAAAGCTACAGCGGCAAGGGCTGTGAGAGGTGCAATGGCAAAGGTACCCATGGCCGTGTTGCCGTGGTTGAATATATGCAGGTTAACTCGGAAATTCGCGACGCTATCTCACAGCAATACTCCGTGGCAAAGTTGCGTTCTATTGCACTGGATTCAGGTTTGATCACAATGAGAGACAGCGCTCTGAACCATGTTATTAACGGCGTTATCCTGCTGTCCGAGATACCGCGCATCTTACCTATGGAACGCATGGCCCCGGAAAAACGAGGGGGATCATAGATGAAAAGCGCACATAAATACGCTCAGCGGCTGCCGGTAGAAATTGTCAATGCCGATGAACTGGCGCAGCTGCGCGAGACAGACAACTACCCCAGGCCTCCGGGTTGGAAGCTGTCACCGCTCGGTGTTGAAAATTTCATATTGGGTAATGCCGATGAGAATATCGCCCCTAAGTTTGTCGCTCCCCGTGAAATTGTCACACGTATTATTATCTCCCTGGCGACCCAGCGTGGCGTGATGCTTGTGGGTCAGCCGGGAACCGCTAAATCATGGTTGTCAGAACTGATCTGCGCTTCCATTTCAGACGACTCGACCCTGATTGTGCAGGGCGGCGCGGTGGAATCGGTGAGCCAGTTGCTATACAGCTGGAATATAGCACTGCTGGATCGCAAGGGGCCCTGCATGGAAGCCCTGATACCCGGCCCACTTTTTCGGGGCATGCAGGCTGGAAAGCTGGTGCGCTTCGAGGAAATA
Source organism: Pseudomonadota bacterium (assembly GCA_030591305.1). The sequence goes on along the minus strand of JAUVBI010000122.1, from coordinate 4,269 downwards.
GCCCGCTCTGCGCCCGCGTTGCAGGATGCACTGCTCTCTATTATGTCCGAGCGCATGATCGCCATACCAGAGTTGTCCGGGGACGAATCAGTGCTGTATGCCCGGGAGGGATTTAACCTGGTGGGCACCTCCAATACCACCGACCTGGGCGTCAACGAAATGAGCTCCGCCCTCAAGCGCCGCATGAATTTCGAGACCATAAAACCCATCGCATCTGTAGATGACGAAATTGCCGTGGTCCTGCGCGAGTCAAAAAAGTTATTGCTGGGCTCCGGCGTGGACGTCAACCCCGATGAGGAAATCATCGAAGCTCTGGTGACTATTTTCCACGAGTTGCGCAATGGTCAGTCACTTGACGGACGCAGCACAGATCGTCTCGCTTCGGCAGTCATGTCTACTGCTGAAGCAGTTTCAGTGGCCCACGCCATGGGTGTTTATGCCTATTATTATCGCGAGGGTACTATGCTCGCAGAAGATTTTACTGACTTTCTTATCGGCGCCTCAATCAAGGACAACCGCACCGATTTAAAGCGCATGAATCACTATTTCGAAACGGAAGTGGCCCTAAAACGCGGCGCGGTGTGGAAGACTATTTACGACAGCTGGCAGGATAGCGCGCGTATCTAAATTTAAATCACTGCCCAGCGACAGCAACATAGCTGAGCGGAACTGTCGAAACCACTCTATGACTGACGGCTTGCCAGGGCCTGTTGAATTTTACGGCTGACCAACCACAAGCGGTCCTGCCCCCACACAGCCAACAACGGTTTTCCGCCCTCATCCAGCAAACGAAAACTGGGCACACCCCAGCAATCAAAGCTGTACATGGTTCTGCGATTTTTCTCCAACTCTCCCTGCCAGCCTTCGTTATCAATATGCTGTTGTGCCTGCGACCAGGACAGGCCCGCCTGTTCTACAACCGCCTTCTGGCCAGTATCTGAATTGGTATTTATGCCCTGGGCAAAAGCCGCTTTGAGAAAGCTGCTGGCCAGTTCTACTTGCAGGCCCTGGGTTTTCGCCCAGGCAAACAGTGAGTAACAACGCCGTACCGGACTGCCAATGGGGTCGGAGAATTTTCCGAAGTCTACCCCTAAAGCCCGGGCCTCCCGAGTAGCATCAGCGAAAATGTACAGCCCTTTTTGGCGGCTCAGGGAAACCCCGCGCATGACCATGGGTAGCACCGGACGCAGGGCCAGGGTGACTCCGGCATCTCTGGCCAGCTGCACTGCCCTGTCAAAGATCAAGGCCGTATACGGGCTGCGCAGGGAGGCATAAATCTCCAGGGTGAGACTGCCGTCATCCTTCAGGGGGCCGGCTTCGATATCCGGCCGGGGAAACAATAACGATTCATCGGTACCGCGAACAGCACCCAGAGATTGCAAGCGCTGCTCCAGGTGGTACAACCGGTCCACACCCCAGTACCACTCACCGGCGTAGTAAAACATCGCACCCGAGTAATGCTTGAGCTCTGCCAAACGCCCATTACCACTGGAGACAGCCTGATTTGTTTGTTGTTGTGCGGCAGCGCCGTAGGTATTTTTAAGAGCATGCAGTGCCACCTCGGCTTTGGCACCGCTGAAGATAGCCTCCCCGACAGCAATAGCTACAGCGGGGAAATCTTCCCTGGAAATATTGGCCAGTATCGAGTTTGCCTGTTCGACCAGATTGCAACCAGGCAATATAGCGTCCTGTGGAAACTCCAGACCGTAGTGGCTGGAAACCAGAGCCGCATCAGTGAGGGACAGGCGCGGCAATAATTCGGGCTCAGGCAGGTTATTACCCACAGGGCCGCTGACTAGATGGTAGTGCAACTCGATATCATAGCGATTCAGTAAAGTTTGCAATGCCTGGGCGGCCAAGTGGCTATAGGCATCGTCAACCTGATGGAAGTACTCAACACAGTGCGCCTTCCCCTGTTTTACTCGCTCTCTTTCCGCTCTGCCTCTGGCTTTGTGCAAGCGCACCGGGCTCGACAACTTCCGAATTATCTGTGAGGTCATCCAGCGCTTTATTGGGCTGGGGTCCATGGCGGCGAAACCGCCCTGCTCTTTAAATTGTTCAGGCATACAGCTTTCTCAGTTTACTTTACCCCACATCGATAAAATGCAGCCCTGATCCGGGCTGGCTGCACCGGCTAATGTTGTTTGGAAACTGTTTGAAATCGCCTCGGGACCATACTGGCGTTCAACCTTAAGCCAGCTATCACAATATTCCCTGAATTCTACAAAGCTTGTGCCTATGCGCTTTTCTATTTCATCTGGACCCCATTCCCCCGCACGCTTTTGTGCCTGGCTGGGTGCAAAGAAAAACTCCGGCCTGGCACCCGGTAAATTCTTGGTTGCTCCCATATCATTATAGTGAGTCGCACCGATCATGCAGGAATATCGGAGATTGTCATTATAGTGATGATGCAAGCGGGAGATAACCCCCGCATTGCCGGACATATCAACCAGTACAACAGGATGTTCCGCATCCAGAGTTTGCAGCTCATCGTAGACAACAACCCGATCGTAACAACCCAGGCCCTGGCAAAAAGCAACATTGCCGGACGAGGTGATACCTATGGATTGTTCTTCACCCCGCCGCTTTACCATAAAGGCCAGCGCGATACTGGTTTTACTGGATGCACTGGTGATCAAATAGGCCTGGGCACCAAAACAGTTATTGTCGTACATGAAATCTTCACAGAGCCAGGATGTGAGAAACAGGCCACGCAGCAGGCTGTCCTGGTCCTCTCTGTCGACCTGGTAAACGGGGTTGGCAGCGGCCCGTTGAAACTGGGAGTAAATAGGGGCGAGTTCTGCCCGGTGCGGCGAGACATCGACAAATTGTTTTTCACTCACCTTGCCCGCCAGTATTTTGAGATGACTGGACATGGGAAAGAAACCCCATACCCTCTCTCCCACGGGTATTTGTGCATGGGCTGAGGCTACAACATGCGCATACCCCATAGCGGGAACACGGCCCCAGCCCTGCTCTGCGGGAAAAAACTGCCAGTAACCCAGTAAATCGCCGCTGACACAATAGGAAATATTATTGGCGGTAAGAGCGAAGTGATCGACCTGTAACAGGACTTCATTCTCTGCCAGCACACCATCAAAAGACTCGTTTACCAGGCGGGTAACAGAAAAGTCGTCGCGTTGAACCTCAAATGTTGTAATGTCCATATTTTTATTCTCCCATTATCGATGTACTTGTAAGACCCTTCAGCCTATACAGAAGAAGTGCGGCCCGCTTTGTCTGTTGGGGCAAGGTCGCCAAATCGGCCACCTCATTGACGGTGTGACCGCCTGTCCCCATTAACCCCAAACCATCTATCGCCATGCTCACATACTTCGCCGCAAAAGAAATATCTGCAGCCCCCGCTCGCCTGGGGTCAACAGCCTGCACCGCACCATATCCCAGGGCTTCGCTGACCTCATTGTATAGACGTAATATTTCGTCATTTCCGGGCGAGGGAGCCATGGGCGGATAACCTGTGCCAAACGTCAGATGTGCGCCGGTATGGGCGAGGTTGTTGCTGACAATCTCCTGCATTTTGACCTGGGCCAACTCCAGCTGCCGGGGAGAAAGTGCTCTTATGCCGCCACTAACGGTGACGCTCTGGGCAATAACGTTATTCTTGCCAAAGGCGCTGCCCCGGGTTCCTGCCACGTCGTGCTCAACATCGGTGCCACCAATGATCAGGCCTGGGTTAAAGGTCAAATTGGGTACTTCAGACAGGGCCGTGCGAAACTGATTCAGAATTCTGGCAGCCTCGAAAATTGCACCATAGCCGATGTTTTCCTGAAATATCTGGGACGAGTGCGCAGGCTTACCCACCACATGCAGTTGCCAGCCGCTCGAACCGCGACGGGACACAACTGCTGTTTTTGGGTCGCCATCACCATCTTCGAAGCCGATAGCAACGTCCGCCCAGATCGCCGCGTCGATAAGTGCTTTGTTGGCCAGTGCGTGGGGGGTTCCCCTGCTCTCTTCATCCCCGGTCATCACAATTTTCACCTGGATTTCATCCAGTACACCCGCCTCTTTTAACGCTTTTAAGGCGTAGACCATAACCACATCACCCCCCTTCATGTCGGTCACGCCGGGGCCCTTAGCATATCGATCATCGACAAGTTCATAATTCTGGAAGCTGCTGTCGGGCTCAAATACGGTATCCAGATGTCCAATAAGTAGAATGCGCGTACCGCGCTTCCCCCGGCTTGCCACCAGGTGCCCCGCTCGATTAAAGGGCTCACCATCCACCCAGCCCGTTTCAAAGCCCAG
>JAUVBI010000120.1 GCA_030591305.1 Pseudomonadota bacterium | reverse complement strand
TTGCGATCCAGCTTGCGTTTGTCGGCATCGCCCCAAACCACATCATAAACTTTTTCCTGCGCTATGCCCTTTGTATCCAGCCAGCCTTTAACAATTTGAATACGATCGAGATTGCCACTCTGGGGATCTTTCATGGCAGCTACAAGAAAGGTCGGCGCCTTACCCTTTGGTGCATTGCTCAGGTCACCGCCCATGGGCACACCCTTGCTATAACCCAGGGCGGCGGGCTGCCGACTGCGAGCATCCTCTTCAGTAAAATCGAAGCTGCCGAAGAAGCGTACACGGATACGCGACCCGGTGGTGGCGAAGGTTTCCTTGCGCTGCATGGCATCAAAGACTTCGCCGCGCGTATTTTCATTCGCCCAAACTGCCACAATGCCTCCCGCTACGGTTTGCCAGCCGAAGCGCTTGATCCCCAATGTGCGATTTCTCTTTTCAACGCCCGCAGAACGGCCTGGCATTGGCTCATGACTCGCCATTTTCCCAAAAAAATTATTCTCAGCATTGGTGGACAGGGCTGTGTGAGTGTCGGTTGAACCTATCATACCGAACTTATAGGGGTTGATTCCCCGGGATGCATCAAATTCCAGCCCGCGCATCAGAGCAGAGCGCGCGTACTCACCGGGTAGCATCTCCGGCGTCTTGGCCTGGCTCACATCGAGATTGCCCATATCCCAGGTCTCGAAATTGGCGAAGGCATCATCGGGAGAAAGTAAGGGATGCGCTTCACCGTCACCCTTTGACTGGCTGACCTCTACCAGAGGCTCCCATCGGCTCCGGGCCTCAAGATAGGCATCATCGAAGGGATTATCCTCATCGAAATTATCTACCAGGGGAAACATCCAGCCATTCGACAGGTTGCCATTGTGGGGAATGGCCAGCATCTTCCCGCCGGTTTCTTTTTCCCAGTTTGCCATCCATTTCCATAAATCCCGGGGGTTAGGGCTGCCCAACGGAGGTGTGGTTGTGTAGGGCTCTATCATGGTGGCTTTATCACCATCATCGCGCATCAATACCACGCGGTGGAGATTGTTTCCCTTTACCAGTGATGTCCATTCAAAGCCGATCAGCGCAGTAAACGCTCCGGGCTCATTGTAATCTTCCGCTGCCTGTACAATGGTTTCCCAGGTTGCCTTATAGGCCGGATTTCCAGGCTGGTAATTAAGTGCCTCGTTGATTTCGCCCTGGGAAAACCTTGCTATCATGCCTACGGTCGCTTCACGTGCGGCTTTACCTCCTTTATTGAATGCAGCATTCAATTCACGGCCATAGGGGTCTGCCATGATGTTAGGCGTTCCAGCCAGAATATCCAGAATCACCCCCATGCCGTCGGTGTGGTCAGCGACCGCAAGAAAATCGTAGGGCTGACTGATACGCACCAGCTGACCTGTATTGGATGTGACCTGCTCACCCCGTGCAAAACGGTAGGCATCACTGGGCATAAGTCGGGTGCCGCTTCCCCCCGCGTCGCCGGAAAGGCCGGTATGCACATGGACATCGCCGAACAGCACCTTTGTTGGAAAGTCCTGGTTGACGTAAGGTGAATAGGGCTGACCTTTGGAAGCGCTGGAGCCAGCCTCCTCCGAGGCCAGCACAGCTGTACTGGACGCACAGAGGCTGACAACAAGAACAAATACTTTGCCAACACGACTGATATTGCGTACAGGGATTCTAACTCGATTCATAAAAGGCTCCGCGTCAGGTGTTTATATAAAAAAAGGTTTCAGTGGGGTCATACTTGGCGTTGAAATTCTAAGGGGTCAGACTCGACTGAATACAAGGCTACAATCCTAGACCTGACCCCCTGGGTTCTGAAAACTTTACTTTTTGTACACCGCCTCCATAATCTGGTCAATAGTGAAGCTGCCCGGCCGCTGCCTGGGCGGAAACTGCTGCAGAGAACCAACAAATTGCCTTACCGCGCCCATACCCAGCATGCCAACGCCGCCTATTTTGTGATCCCACCAGACGTTGTAACTGTTGGAGTCCGTATCGGCCCGTTCAAACGGGTCGCGACGCAGGTTAAATATCTTGGGAATGCGCAGGATCACAAAGGGGTCGCGCCAGACATCAAAACGTTTGGAGCGCTGCTCCGCGAACACCAGTTTCCAGTCGCCCACTCGCACCGACGTCAACAGGCCGTCGTCACTGAAATAGAAGAACTCTCGCCGTGGGGCGGTATCCTGCTGGCCTGTTAAAAACGGCAGGAAATTATAGCCATCCAAGTGGACTTTAAAGGTGTCCTTACCCACGCGCTTGCCTTTCTTCAAGTCCGCTTTGACGCTGGTGTCACCCACCGCAGCCATAAGCGTAGGCACCCAGTCCAGATGAGACATAACCTGATTGCTGATGACGCCAGCTTTAATATTTTCGGGCCAGCGCACCATGGCCGGCACGCGATAACCACCCTCCCAGTTGGTATTTTTCTCACCCCGGAAGGGCGTGATGGCCCCATCGGGCCACTGGCTGAAGTGGGGGCCATTGTCGGTGGAATAGATCACGATAGTATTATCAGCGATTTTCAGTTCATCGAGCTTGTTGAGCAGTACACCCACATGACCATCGTGCTCCACCATGCCGTCGTTATAAAAACCCTGGCCCGACAAGCCCTTTGATTCGTCTTTTACATGGGTGTAGTAGTGCATACGAGTAGAGTTAAACCAGACAAAGAAGGGCTTATCAGCCTTGTGGGCCTTGTCGATAAACTTCAGGGATGCAGCCAGAAATTCTTCATCAACGGTTTCCATACGCTTTTTGGTCAGGGGGCCGCTGTCTTCTATTTTGCCATCCGCATAACTGTGAATCACACCGCGGGGGCCGAAGGCCTTGCGGAAGGCAGGACTTTTCGGGTAATCCGGATCTTCCGGTGCCTCTTCGGCATTGAGGTGATACAGGTTTCCGAAAAACTCATCGAAGCCATGGTTTGTGGGTAGAAACTCGTCCTTGTCACCCAGGTGGTTCTTACCAAATTGGCCGCTGGTATAGCCCAGGGGTTTGAGCAATTCCGCCAGGGTAGGATCTTCCTTTTGTAGACCCAAGTCTGAACCGGGGATGCCTACTTTGGACAGACCGGTGCGCAAGGGGCTCTGTCCCGTGATGAACGCAGAGCGCCCGGCAGTACAACTTTGCTCACCGTAATAGTCGGTGAAAATCATTCCTTCATTGGCAATGCGATCAATATTGGGCGTCTGGTAGCCCATCATGCCCATGCTGTAGCGGCTGATATTGGTGATACCAATATCGTCACCGAAGATGACCAGGATGTTGGGTTTATCCGCTGCCTGTACCAGCGGGCCAAAAAAAGCCCCCATGATAAACAGCGTGATTGAAAGAAGTGCAGTCTTCGCTTTCATAAAAATCATAGGGGCCAGCTCCGTATCGGTGGATGCGCGCTCTCAGCTTAGCATAGGCTAAAACTGATATTTTGCCTGCAACACATAACTGCGCGGCGCGTCAATATGCTGAAAATAAGTCTCGCCAAACCCCTGGCCCGCTAAGGGTACGTCATTACCCCAGGTTGTGGTTTCTTCATCAGTCAGATTTTTTCCGATCAGCGCGACGCTCCAGGTGTCACCCACGTTTGCCAGTTGAATACGCGCATTAAGCTTCCAGAATGCGTCCTGATTGAGAACTTCGTCCTGGTCATTGGGTACCACAAAGTCATCGGAATACATCACATCCAAACCCAGCTTCATTTCCAGATTGTCAGTCAGGCTCACATAATAGTCCGCTGCCAAATTGGCAGACCACTCCGGCGCAAATTGTAAAGGCGCACCCGATAGATTCTGGACACAAGAGCTGCGACTACCGCCGGCCGCTATCCAATCTACAACCAGCGGTTCATTACAGGCGGCATCATCATAGGAACCGTACTCCGCCTTAAGGTAGGCCAGTCCGCCGCTCAGGGTGAGGCTTTCAGTAACAGCCACTGAGCCATCCATTTCAATACCTTTGGTCTCCGTCTCTGCTGCATTACCCACGACAAAGCCCGCATTGCCGTCAAAGGTACTCACCTGTACATCAGTAAATTCACTGTAAAATACAGCTATGTTAAGCCGGGCGCGCCCATCCCACAGGCCCATCTTGGCACCAATTTCCCCGCCGACTACTGTTTCATCTTCAAACTCAGCCTTTTCAAGATTACCGCGGCCGTTCCCCTCATCAAAACCACCAGCCTTGTAACCGTTGCCAACTTTAATGTAAGTCATCATTGTATCTGTGGCGTCCCACTGAACTGTGATATCTCCGGTCCAATGCTCTTCCGACCGCGTGGTGTCAAAATCTGGGTAGTAAGTACAAACATAGGCTACGCCCTTGCAAACAGTTGCCCCATCCGAATTGAATACATGATCGGTGGAGAAATTAAGCACCTGATCATAGATCCCCCCTAGAAATTGGCTGGGGTTTGTCGTAAATAAGTCATTGGTAACCAGGTCCTTTTCGAACTCCTTCTGATCGTCGCTGTATCGCAAACCACCTATCACGCGAAACGCATCACTAACGTTCCAGGTCAACTGGGCAAAAGTAGACCAGGTCTCAGTATCCTGTTGGAAAGAGCCCGTTCCGGTAGCATCGAGGCTCCCGGTACCAATGCCAACGGAGGAAAGTATCACGTCGGTAAGGCGCTCATGCTCCAGATCCTCTTTCTGGTAATACAAACCGGCTAGATACTCCAGCGTTCCACCGGCTGGAGAGGAAAGCAGAAACTCCTGGGAGAACTGCTTGTGCGTCTCGTCGCGACCACGGCCCAGAAATGCCAATGGGCCGTAATCAGAATCATTATAATTATCAAATTGATAATCGATATAACCCGTTACGGACTTCAGGGTATGCTCCCCCACGGCCCAATCAACGGTAAGAGTGGCAATATCCCACTGACTGTTCCACACATCAGAATTTGGCCTGATGCCGCCAATATTATCTGCAGATCTGTCATAGCCAAAGCTGGGTGAAAAATTGGGGTCCGCCTGGCGATACTTATCAATAGAAAAGTCAGTTGCGATGGAAATCAGGCTCTGGCGGCCGACACGCTCCGACTCACCTGTTTCATATTTCAGGCGTATATCCAGATCACCTGTGACAGACCACTGAAGCACCACGCGGCCCACGGTATTTTCCCCCTGCACTTCATCCTGGTCGAGAAAAATATTATCCATGTAGCCGTCGGTTTCATCGCGCTTGATCACAATTCGGCCAGCCAAATTTTCGGTCAATGGACCTGACAACATCAAAGTCGTATTCCAGTGATTAAATTCCGGCTCATAGTTGCCCTCTATCGAGGCTTCGAACTCATCGGATGGAGCAGCGGTTGTTATGTTGATGGCCCCTGCAACCGTGTTCTTACCAAACAATGTACTCTGGGGGCCCTTGAGTATTTCTACTCGCTCAACATCCAGGAAACTGGACCGGGAAGCCTGACCGCGCCCAAAATACACACCGTCAATAAACGTGCCAACAGACTGCTCGAAGCCATAGTTCACACCCGAACCAATGCCGCGTATAAATAACTGATCACCGGCGGCGGCCTCAGCAATATGCACATTGGGCATAAAAATGGCCAGATCTTCCAGGGAATCAATACCCTGCTCTGTTATTTTCTCGCCACCCATCACAGACAGTGCGATGGGGACATCCTGCAGTCCCACCTCTCTTTTAGTTGCGGTAACCAGCACCTCTTCCAACATCGGCTGCGCCATTGTTTGGGATACTTGCGCAACAGCCAGGGCAAGGGCCGTCAACGCTATATGCGAACCGCAAACTGTTCTTTTGCCACTACTTTTTATTGTTTTCATAATATATTCCCTATTTGAAAGATTATTCAATTTTAATAGTTCTGCCATTATATATGCAGTCTAGGCGCTTCATTGATGTAAAAATTTATAATTCACGACAGAAACTTGAGGAATTGCGACAAGCACAACTGATATCCCTCTGCTGTTACTCTTCAGGCCCCGAACAGTGTTTTCAGGTGGGCGTTCATTAATCTTCCCTGGGGATCCAGTTCCCGGCGCACTTCCTGAAAGTCCTGCCAGTGGCGTGGGTACAGCTGGGCCAGTTGCTTAGCACCCAGCGTGTGAATTTTTCCCCAATGGGGACGACCCCCGTACTTCCAGAAAATAGGTTCAATCTCGGCAAATACAGCCTTGTAGTCAAGATCACCAAATTGGTGAATGGAGATGGAACAACCGTCTTGTCCCTCGAACATTGATAGCCAGATATCATCGGCCTTCACATAGCGATATTCAATGGGAAAGCTGAGAGGAATATTTTTGTCTCTAATGGTGTCTAGAATTTCTCGCATACAAGCCGGGCCGGCCTCGGCGGGCACGGTGTATTCCATCTCCCTGAATCGCACTATGCGAACATGGGGGAAAACCTGGTAGGAGGGACCGGTGCGCACCACATCAGCCGCATCGCCCATGGCGGCAGTCAATACTTTTTCGTAAAGACCTTCACCTACTACCGGCACCCACGACACGGCATCGAAAACAGTTCGCAAGGTATTGACAGCCTGTGGGTCATCCTCTCCTATTGTTTTATCACCCGGCTTGGCAATGTCGGTCGCCACCGTGATACACAGGGTAGAAAAAGGGATGGGGAAACATTCAAAATGCCGGTGCGCCTTGCAGCGCGCCTCCATATCAGCAAAGACATCTTCAAATTTTTCAATGCGATTCACCTCGGTGAGATCGTAGGACGGAAGATTTTGCAGGGTTATTTCAGAGGTAATTCCCAGGGCACCGATTGAGGTTCTGGCAGCCTGGAACATCTCCGGATTTTTCTCCACATTGCACTCCAGCAACTCCCCTGAAACGGTTGCAAGCTTCAGGCCGGTGACATAGGAACTCATGGAACCAAAACTTGTACCTGTCGCATGCACTGAATTGGCAATAGCACCGCCCAGAGCCGGATAGTCCATATCAGGCATATTGGGAATCGCCTGGCCGACGGACTGAAGCAGGGGCCCCATATCATGGAGGCGCGTGCCAGCCAGTAATGTGGCCTGCTTTTTATCGGGGTCGTGCCGCACCAGGCCACTGAGCAGATCGGTTGAAATCAAGGTGTCATCGGTGGGCACCACTGCACTGAATGAATGTCCGGCACCCACTGCACGCACCACTCCCCTGGCGGCTTTTAATGCGGAGACTAATTCATCTTCCGAGGACGGTGATACCCGCCAGCTGGGGGTACAGGAGTGGTTGCCCGCCCAGTTAATCCAGGGCATTTTCTGGCCCGGGGTAAACGTTACGGGGGATTGCGGCACCTCTCCTCTGGGCCCACAGCCAAGCAATGTTCCCAGTGCACCGCTCACGCCCACAGCGAGGGTACTTTGTATAAAGGTGCGGCGCTTCATGGCTGTTCTCCCCTGCTATTGCTACTGTCATCGGGGATGCCTGCCATCAGGCGAATGAGAACCCGAAAATCCTCCTCAGTACAGGCACTGCAATATCCCAGTGGCGGCATGCCTCGAATACCCTGCACCACATTGACTAACATGGCGTCTTCACCCCGTGCCACCGCCTCTCGCCAGTCTTCTTCCCGGCCCATGAACGGCGCGCCTGTATCCGGCCGAGCGTGGCATTGCGCACAATTATTGACTAACAAAGTGGACTGCCGCGCATCCGGAGCAGCCCACGCCTGAAGCGATAAGCCAAGACTTGCGAAACACAGAATTAGCAGCCGCCAGATTGGTAGCTGCGCTGGACGCGAGTTGAAAGTCACCATAGTTCCACCACCCGAATGTATATCGTCAGTGACAATTTACCCGAATGGAGAGGAAAACCAAAGGGTGATATCGGCAATATGGGGGGACATTTTCGGAAACGTAAACAGATATACACAGCTGTAACTGACTAGTGACGCTGCCTATAGCAATCCCGCCTCGTTCGCCCACTCCTGTGTACGACGCATACCCTCCTCCAAATCAACCTGGGGACGGTAGCCCAAAAGCCTTTCCGCCTTGGCGATAGAATAGCCCGCTTTGCGGGACAACATGTCTATAGTGCCACCACCCAATTCCGTGGTGCCACCGAAAGTGGTAATTACGATTCGCGCAGCCTCTGCCAACAGCCGTGCTGGACGCGTACCCATACTTTTCAACGGCTTTGCCCCCGTCATGCGTGCGTGATAGCCAAAAAACTCGGCACAGGTGGGTGTAATACCACCGCTGATATTGAATATCTGCCCATCGCCCTCAGGCCTTGTTGCTGCCAACAGAATGCCGTTGACAATGTCATCTACATAAACCGGGCTAAATAACCCATTGCCGTATGCCGGCAGCATAAACTTGCCGGACTTGATCATTTCCAACGGCAATATAACCCAGGGTCGCGATCCCGGACCATAGACATCGCCGGGACGAACGATGGTGCAGTCCATAGCGCCACTTGCATGGCAGGCCAATACTGCATGCTCGCTGGCAATTTTAGTATCCACGTAGGTGTTTCCCATGGGGCGCAGCGGCTGCGTTTCAGCAATTTCTTGCGTCGCAGAAAAACCATAGGCGGCAACTGAGGACAACTGCAAAAATCGCGTAACACCGGCTTCGACACAATGCTGGAGAAGGGCAGCGGTGGCCTCTACATTGATACCCCATGCCAAATCCATTGAAGCCGTATTAGATACAATCGCGGCGGCATGGATGACGATATCAACACCCTCCAGGGCCTGCTTCCACTGCTGGGGTTGGGTCAAGTCACCGGCGACCACGCCCCACTCTTCATTCGCCTGAAAATCGAGACCGGATACTTCCGCTCCCAGTTCACGGCAACGGGTTGCCAGTGCCCGGCCGATAAAGCCGTTGGCACCGGTGATGAAGACCTTGCCACTTAATTCAACATCCGCTACTGCTGGGTTCATTGCCTTCTTCCCGGCCTATTTATTATGACGATGAAGAAGAAAGTGTATCCCAAACCATTGTCGCTAAACTTGAGAAACTACGACAGCGAGTTAAGATTTAACGACACAAGACTCGGGGCAAGGGAATTTAACATGCCTCCTTCAATGGCATTTGACGGCATAAACGCCCAGCGCCGT
>JAUVBI010000303.1 GCA_030591305.1 Pseudomonadota bacterium | reverse complement strand
TACCGTATCTATATCCATAAAAATCGCATCGTCCCCCATGGGTACCTCCCATATATTGGCGGCAAATTCGTCCAGTAGTGGCCGGGCACCCCGGTCACCGCTCAGCTGCATCATGGCCGAAAGATAACGGGCAGACCATATAATGGGATTGCCCAACTTACCAGCCCTTATGGGGGCTACTATATCCCGTTCTGTAGCGGGGTTAAATTCAGCCAGCAGATCATTAATATGGCTTGCTGTAATAAACGGCATATCTGCCAGCAAGATCATGACACCATCGATATCTTCATCCAGTGAAGACAGGCCCCGCTTTAATGAGCTCGCTATTCCATCTTCGTAATCAGCATTGTGAGAAAAAGATACATTACAACCCTGCAGTTCGGCTCTGACCTCATCAGACGCCGCTCCTGTTACCACCGTCGTCGTGTCGATTTCAGCCTTCAGTACAGCATCTACGACACGCCTCACCATGGCAATACCACCAACCGTTGCCAGCACTTTATGCTGCTCACCCATTCTTCTGGAACTTCCCGCCGCCAAAACAATTGCCGCCACTTTATGATGTGACTGGAACTGCTCGGCCAATACCGCCTGCTCGCGCATACGCCAACGGTGGCTGATATCTTTAATCAAGCCCCCAACCCCCATGGACAAGATATCTGTTTTACCCAGCGGTAGACCAGCGGCTATTCTCTGCATAACCCAATCCAGACCATTGAGCTTTGGGGAGCGGCTACAACCTGGCAGGTTAATCACCGGGCAGCTTTCAATATGGGCCAATAGCAACATATTTCCCGGTTCCACAGGCATACCGAAATGATCTATCACTCCCCCGGACTCAACAATGGCTGACGGTATAATATCGGCTGGATCAACAGTAATGCTGGCCCCGCATATTAGTATTATGTCGGGCTTGTGTGCCTGTGCGCAGCGGATGGCCTCACACACCTCCTCCACACTGTGCTTACAGCGAGCCTCAAATATAAGTTCTCCACCCAAACCAAGAACACGCTCGCGAGTCACCCGTGATGTGGAGTCGAGCAGAGACTCTTTAAAGCCTACGGTTTCGGTGAGGATCAATGCGGTGGAACAAGCCTGAAAGGGCATCAAATCGACAGCCTTGTCACCGCCACTTGTCACGGCCAGGGTACTGTCCAGTCTCTCGCGAGAAACAGCGAAGGGGATTACTTTAATACTGGCTACCGCCTGCTGCTGTAGACATTCGGCTTGCTCAGACAACGTGGCAACCACAATGCCAGAATCACACAGGTTAATACTATCGATGGTCTGTCGGTCAATTTTTGCCAGCCCGTTATGGAGAGCATAGAGGTTGCACCGACCAGCAGTGGGCTTACCAATGCGTAAATTCGTTCCCGCCAGGGCCTCAGCTAATTCAAGCGCTGCCTGATTTTCACCGACATCACCCGACTCAAGGCGCACCCCGGACACTTGGCGAATGCCATTGCCCTGTAATGCAGCCAAGTCTTCGGGGGCCAATATCCAGCCTTTCTTAAACGTTTTTCCGGGAATTCTAATCGTGTGTGCAAGAATCACTCCCTCCGCAGCCGCACAATCAAAGCGATCAAATAACATCGTTCAGCTACTATATCTGGCTTGAATTAACTGGGCCAGAATCGCCACGGCTATCTCGGCGTGAGAGCGCCCCCCTAAATTCAAACCAACCGGCGCATTGATACGCTGCAGTTTGTCCCCCAACCCCAGTTCTGTAAGCCTTTCGACACGCTTGGCATGCGTTCGGCGACTACCGAGTGCGCCTATATAAAACGCATCACTATTAAGCGCTGCAATCAGTGCGGGATCATCTATTTTAGGGTCGTGTGCCAGAGTGACGACAGCAGTCTGCGCATCGGGAACGAGATGTGCCATCGCCTCATCTGGCCACTGGTCACATAGTTCTACATTATGGAACCTTTCCCGGGTGGCAAATGCGCGCCTGGGGTCGATGATACAGACCTCATAGCCGCACTCTAAAGCCAATGTCGAAAGAGCCTGCGCAATATGCACCGCACCAATAATAAACAGACGGTAGGCGGGAACATAGCTGCGAACAAACAGCCTTCCCTCATCTATCATGGCGCTGCGCGCAGCACGTAGAATTTCACGTACCTCCGCCAGCACCGCAGGGTTTGAATCAGCGGTAGAACAGGCATCGCTATAGACCAGGTATTGGTTTCCGTCTTCTATACAGGTAACCACGGCTACGGGAATATTATCCCGCCGGGCACTCTGTAGTTCGTCCAGTAATGCCGCTTTCATCGCACGCGCTCTACATAGACTTTAATTGCGCCACCGCAGGACAGGCCAACTTCCCAGGCATCTTCATTACTAACGCCAAACTCCAATACCCGCGGATTACCGTCGACCATAACCTCAAGTGCTTCGGCGACTACAGCGCCCTCAATACAGCCACCGGAGACCGAGCCCAGAAATTCGCCATTTTCATTAATAGCCAGATGACTGCCCACAGGCCGTGGGGATGAGCCCCATGTGCTGACAACGGTAGCCAGGGCTGCTTTATCGCCGCGATGAAGCCACTCGCCCAAGCGGGCGAGCTCATCGATGGTTTGCTCTGAACTCATTACCTTCAACTCCATTCCAAACGGGGTAAGTCGCTATAATTTTGCCACTATACCAGTTTGAGGTGGCTATCAGGTATAGCTGAGCCCTCTCTCCTTGATTGCCTGGAGAATTTTTTCTGGTGTAATTGGGCCCTGGGTAAACTGAATACCCGTGGCCTGATAGATCGCATTGGCGGTCGCACCCACAGGAGTCACCAGCCCTGCCTCGCCCACACTTTTGGCTCCAAAAGGTCCATAGGGGTCAGGATTCTCCACCAGAATGCTGGTCATTTTCGGCATATCCGATGCGCCCAGCATTTTATAATCAGTGAAGCTGTTGTTGGTGACAAAGCCCTTCTCGTCAAAATACATCTCTTCAGTCAAGACCATACCCAGGCCCTGCTG
Organism: Pseudomonadota bacterium; assembly: GCA_030591305.1. The sequence goes on along the minus strand of JAUVBI010000303.1, from coordinate 17 downwards.
AGCACCCCCTTCCATCT
>JAUVBI010000293.1 GCA_030591305.1 Pseudomonadota bacterium | reverse complement strand
GGGAAAGCCGCCCTTGACCCATCGTTCGGGGATACGTTTGCTGCCCCAGCTACTGTCATCGTAGCCCGGAGACGCCCAGGTAAAATCATCTCCGGGGCGAAACTGCCACTGGCCTTTCAGGGAACGGATCTCCTTCATGTCGGCCACGGTGAGGCGCGGAACCTCAGCTTTTGCCGCCCAGGTGCCCGCACTGCACAGCCACAGTGACGCAATAATAAACAGTGCGACGGCCTTTGATCCCAGCTTGAAAGTCCCCAACATGTTTGTTCCAGATACCTTTATCGTTTTTACCCCCACATTATAAACAAAGTATTTAGCCTGTCAGAGTATACCAAATTTAAAAACCATGACCGCCATCACAGTTTGTAAAAAGAAGCCTCTTTTATTAGTACACAAAAGGTTCGTAACTATTCAAAAGCAGTATAATTTACCACTACTGCATTTATCTGCTTCTTAAAATAATCGGTTAATCTACATATCGTGACTATGCTAGTTTTTATCATTGCTATAGCGGCCCTCTCCATTAACTGGGCCGCCATTTTTATAGCGCGAAGCTTCGGCCTGGTGGATATTCCCGATTCGCGCAAACAACACAGTGGCGCCATTCCGCTCACCGGCGGTGTAGCCATTTTTCTCACCATACTTCTGGGCAGTATTGCCTGTGATGTTCCGCCCTACTCCAACAACATGATGATTATCGCTATCGTCGTATTTATGGTGGGTGTATATGATGATAACAGCCACATAAATGCCACTGCCAGGTTACTGATTCAATTTGGCAGTGGCGTCGCACTGGCGACCTACGGTGGTATTGCCATTGTCAATGCAGGCAACTTGTTGGCGCTGGGTGATATTCCGCTGTTGATGCTGTCAATTCCCTTAACCGCACTGGCAGTGGCGGGATTGAGCAATGCCTACAATATGATCGATGGCATAGACGGGCTGGCGGCCTCCATGATTCTTCTTCCCCTGCTGGTTTTATTCGGTCTTGCCTCAACCCAAAATCACCCCATGGCTCCTGCCCTGCTGCTCATGATAATCCCACTCCTGGTATTCCTGGTTTTTAACCTGGGGCCGAATAACCGTGTATTGCCAAAAATATTCCTGGGTGATGGCGGCAGTGTGACCCTGGGTTTTCTGGTCACCGCCTCACTGGTGTATTTTTCTCAGGGTGAGAATACACTGATCCGACCGGTAACAGCACTGTGGCTAGTGGCTGTACCTCTGATGGACATGATAGCGACCATGCTGCGGCGCTGGCGTAAAGGCCACAAATTAATGGATGCCGACCGCTCCCACCTACACCATACATTGATGAACATGGGCCTCAGCCCGCGCCAGACATTACTGCTCATGGCGGGATATGCCACGCTGTGCGCACTGATCGGCCTGGGCCTGGAGAACGGCCCCGAGAGCCTGAGCTTACTACTGTATACCCTGCTCTTTGTTGGCCACTGCACTTTTGTCATTGTTTCTGACCGCCGCAGCCGTGTAAACGAGGTCGCACCTCATTAGTAATTCGGGTGATTAATCGCCAGGTCATGGTCGGCATCATTCCACCACGTGAGATAATCGTTTGTAGAATCTCTGCCCGAGCGCACCAGGGCATTTTTCTGCTTCTGTTTGATATCGAAGTCTGTGGTACCAACACCCAGTGAGTCGATATAAATGGTGCGGTGCCAGTCATCGCTGTGCAGGTGCTGGTTATCCTGGCTGTCCATGAGTGTACCGATCAACTGCGTTGTATAGTCCAGCAAATTATTGATGTCATGTGACGCCGGGCTGTCACCGTCGCGAAACACCGCAATTTCCTTTGCTGAATCAAGCCTGAAACCCAGCGTCTCTTTGTTGTATATATAGTTGCGAGCGTTGCCTTTAGGTAGCTTGAGCTTTTTATTTTCGTCCCGGTAATAATCGGGCATGCGAATAAGCGCGGCGTCTTGCAGATACTTCAGCCGATCAAAAAGCTTTACTGGATAGTTGTTCAGCACACCGCCATCGACAAACACATCGCCCCGGTCATCGGTGATGGCCCGGAAAAACAGGGGAATAGACATAGAGCGTCGCACGGCATCAACCACCCGCATGCGGGGCGTATGTTCCGGCGAATAAACCTCGCCATAGTGGGTGGATAGGTTGGTAGCGTAAACGTATAAGGCTTTGCCCGTTGCTCTTTGCAGCGCTTGAAAGGTTATATTGGCACTGTGCCCCTGGCTCGCCAACTGCTCACCAATCCAGCGGCGAAAGAAATTACCCTTATACCAACCGTATTCATCCTTCAGGCGCTGCAGGTCTTTGAGTACCCCCCAGGAGTCATCCTTAAAATCGTTGAAGTCCAGATTCCACAGTGCTTTTTTAGTCTCGGCCAGACTAAAGCCCGCAGCCAGTAACAAGGCGTTGATTGCCCCGGCAGACGTGCCTCCCACTCGTTGAATGTCACCGAGAATGCCGGCTTTGTCCAGGGCATCTATAGCACCAACATAGGCGATGCCCTTTACACCACCGCCTTCAAAAACCAGGTTGCGAAAAGGGTACGTCATGAGCCGGGCTCCTGTTTAAACTTTCTCCGTATAGAGGAAAGTCTAGATCAGTTGGCTAAAACGTCCAGTTTTAAGCTTAGCCAAAAAATCTACCGGCAAGTTTGATGGTTTTCTCGATGGCGGCCGCATCGATATCCAGGTGGATCACCAGGCGCATCACCTGCCCACCAACCACCACAATACCCCGCTCCGCCAGATAGTGCTTAAAAGGCTCGACCTTCTCCGCATCGTTAATAATGACGAACACCATATTGGTCTGCACGCCGGAGACATCACAACTGATGCCGGGAATGCCTGCCAGCCCCTGAGCTAATCGCAGAGCATTATTGTGATCGTCTTGCAAGCGCGCCACATTATTCTCCAGCGCATATTCGCAGGCCGCCGCGAGTATGCCCGCCTGGCGCATCCCGCCGCCCAGCATCTTGCGCCACCTGCGTGCCTCATCGATCAAACCTTTGCTTCCCACCAACAGCGAACCGACAGGAGCGCCCAGGCCCTTGGAAATACACAGGGAGACAGAATCGTAGTGTTGACAATAGTCGTCCAGCGCCACGCCCTGCTTTACCATGGCATTGAATAGGCGCGCACCGTCCAGATGCAGGGCCAGGCCCTCCTGGGCACAAAATGCGGCCGCCTGTGCGTGGTAATCCAGGGGAAGCACTTCACCAGAGCGGGTATTTTCCAGGCACAGCAAGCGGCTGCGGGCAAAGTGGTAGTCATCGGCCTTGAGTTTGGCCTTTACCTTGAG
>JAUVBI010000272.1 GCA_030591305.1 Pseudomonadota bacterium | reverse complement strand
GTGACAACCAACACCCGCTCACTGCATATGACCGTGATCAGTGATGTATCCAGGGTCGCTGCGCGCAAACAGAGCATCGTGTCATCCCGCAGTGCACTGGACGCCACCCAGGCCGGCTATGAAGTGGGCACCCGCAACGTTGTGGACGTGCTCAATGCGCAAAACACCCTGTTTTCCGCCGAGCGCGACTATGCCAACACGCGTTACGACTATATTTTGGATATTTTGCGCTTGAAGGAGCAGGCGGGCCTGTTAAGCCCAGAGGATATCAACAACCTTGATACCTATCTGGAAACACCGCCCCCGCCTACAGCAGCCACTGCGGTTAAATAGCCGAGTTTATTTGTTGCTCAACCAGGGCCAGCAGGCGCTTTTTAGCGCCTCGATTATCTGCAACCACCTGCTGACCCGCCTCGCCCATTTCACGCCGCCGCTGCGGGCTTGCCAGTAGTTCGGTGAGGTAATCTCCCAGTTCGCCCGGGTCGGTCAATTGGATCATGGCCCCGGCCGCCGCCAGTAAATCACTGATATCAGCAAAATTGAACATATACGGGCCGGTGACAACAGGCACCCCCCAGGCGGAGGCTTCCAGCACATTATGACCGCCATGATTGACCAGGCTGCCACCTATTACAGCCACTGTTGCACCACTCAGAAGCAACAATAACTCCCCCATGGTATCGCCCAGAACAACGTCATCTCCAGGACCGGGGGACATACCTGTGGACCTGCGCTGGACATTCCAGCCCACCGCAATACAGAGCTCGTTGACTGCATCAAACCGTTCCGGGTGCCTCGGTACAATGACCAGCAGGCAGTTGTCGTGGCGTTGACGAACCTGGGCAAAGGCTTTGAGTATTTGTTCGTCTTCACCGGGGTGGGTGCTGGCTGCCACGATAACAGGGCGTTTATTCACACCCCAGGCCTCCCGTAACTGCGCGGCACCTGCGCGCAATCCACTCCCCAGCTCCAGGTCAAATTTGATGCTCCCTGTGATATTCAGTGCACCGGGCTCGAGACCCAGGGCCAGGAAGCGATCACCATCGGCACGGGCCTGGCAAGCCACCACGTCCAGACAGGCCAGCATACCCCGCGTGAGGCGGTCAAACCGGGCGTAGCCCTGGGCTGAATGCTGGGACAGGCGGGCATTGGCCAGCACGATACGGCAGCCCATCCCGCGGGTATAGTGCAGCATATTCGGCCACAGCTCTGTTTCCATAATGAGCAACAGTTCAGGTTTGGTTTTCCTCAAAAAGCGCTTAACCGCACCGGGCGTGTCCCAGGGGGAATAGACGTGGAAAACACGGTCACCAAAGAGTGCTTTCACTCGCTCAGAACCTGTGGGGGTGGTGGTGGTCACTACCAGGCGATGCCCGGGGTAGCTTGCCAACAGGTCCTCGATTAAAGGCGCTGCCGCCAACGTTTCCCCCACGGAGACGGCGTGTACCCAGATAGCAGGCCTGGTATCGCCACTTGTATCCGCCTTAAAGAAACCCAGCCGCTCAGGCATACGCACCCTGTAGAGCGGGGCAATGCGCGAGCGCAACAACATCCGCAGCACGATAATGGGAATCAGGCAGTAAAATAGAGCGCTGTACATCAAGCGCATTTCTGGCTCCTCTCAGGCGCAACTCATTAAAAAGACCATTTAAACCCAAATCGGCTATTCAGGCTATAATCGCTTTTTCACTCTCTGGCCGGAATCTATAACAGTGCAGGACCTGCAGACAGATATCGCGATCATTGGCGGGGGCATTGCCGGGCTGTGGGCGCTCAACCAACTGCGTAGCTGCGGCTATAGCGCGATTCTGTTCGAGCAGGAAAACCTGGGTGGCTACCAGACAATTGCATCGCAAGGCATGATTCACGGTGGTGTAAAATATGCCCTGGGTGGCGCTCTCAGCGGCGGCTCGGAGGCCATTTCCGCAATGCCAGACCTGTGGCGCCGCTGCTTGCAGGGCGAGGGAAAAGTAGACCTGAGAGGGGCCCGGGTATTGAGTGAAAACTTTTACCTCTGGTCCAGCGCGTCCCTGACATCTCGTTTTACGTCGTTTTTTGCCAGTAAAATGTTGCGCGGGCGGGTTGAGAAGCTACAGGCAGGCAACTACCCGTTGCCGCTGCGAGACCCCCGGTTTCGTGGACAGGTGTATCGCCTGCTCGACCTGGTGTTGGATGTGCCGTCGCTGGTCGAAACCCTGGCAGAGCGCCATCGGGACGCCATTTTCCGTATAGACTGGCAACAGGCCAAACTGGAACGGGAAGGCAACAGGGCAACGCTGTTATTCCCACATTGCCGCCTGAGCCCCCAGTGTATATTACTGACTTCAGGCACTGGAAATGAGCAGTTAATCAAACAACTGGGTGCGTCTGAACCGGCCATGCAGCGCCGCCCCCTGCAGCAGGTAATCGTCAAACATCAGTACCCCGAGGCACTCTATGCCCACTGCATGGGCAGTAACCCCTCCCCCCGCCTGACCATTTCCAGCCATCATACCAGCGACGGGCAGCCCATCTGGTATCTGGGTGGCGACCTGGCCACAGCGGGCGCAAACGACGATCCGGAGCTCCTGATTGCAAAGGCAAAGAGAGAACTGGATGAGTTATTCCCCTGGCTGAACTTCGGTAAATGCGAATGGCAGACAGTAAAAATCGACCGGGCAGAACCCAGGCAATCGAGTTTACTAAAGCCCGACCAGGCATTTGTCGCCCCGATTAAGGGCCTGGAGAATGTACTGGCAGCCTGGCCGACCAAACTGACCCTCTGTCCCAGCCTGGCAGACGATGTCGAGCTGAAACTCACCGCCCGTAATATTCACCCCCTGCACAAACCAGACCTGTCTGTCCTGGCTAACCTGGGCCACCCCGGTTTTGCATCCACAGTATGGGACAGCCTGTTCACATGAGCTGGATGAGACCGCTTGGCAACACCGGGATGCGGGTCAGCGCCCTGGGCCTGGGCACAGTAAAACTGGGCCGCGACCAGGGGGTAAAGTACCCTGAAGGCTTTACCATTCCCAACGACCGGGCCGTCACAGCCCTGCTGACCCAGGCCAGGGACCTGGGCATCAACCTTATAGACACGGCCCCGGCCTATGGCAACAGTGAACAACGTCTGGGGCCACTATTAAGAGGGCAACGAAACGACTGGCTGATTTGCAGCAAGGTTGGAGAGGAGTTTTGCGACGGAAAATCTCACTTCGACTTTTCACCCGAGCATGTGGAGCACTCTATCGAGAGAAGCCTCAAGCGCCTCGAAACCGATTATATCGATATGGTGTTGGTGCACTCCGACGGCAATGACCTGGATATCATCAATCGCCTGGGCACTCTGGCGGCGCTGGAAGCGATCAAACAACGGGGCCTGATACGCGCCTTCGGCATGTCTACCAAAACAGTAGCGGGCGGGCTCGCCGCCGCGGCAGTAAGCGATATAGTCATGCTGACTTACAACCTGGCCTATAGAGACGAAGCAGAAGTACTGACCGAATGTGCCCGCCTGGGTAAAGGTGCGCTGATAAAAAAAGCACTGGCCAGTGGACATCTCGCTGCGGACTATGACGACCCGATACAGGCCAGCATGGATCTGATCTTTGCCCACCCCGGCACAAGCTCCGCCATTATCGGCACGATTACGCCAGAGCATCTTGAGGGGAATGTTTTGGCTGCCAGGAACTGTTTCGAAGTAAGGTAACGAACTGCGGAAGGTGAAGCCGGGCCCTGCCGGACACGCGAAAAGACGCATCCATGCGGCGCTCGGCCTCGGCCATCCTTGGCCTCAGACGGTCCGGCAGGGCCCGGCTTCACCTTCCGCAGTTATTGAATTTAAGCTTCTGTCCATTCACGTCACTTTCGGCCCAAAAATCTCCTGC
>JAUVBI010000077.1 GCA_030591305.1 Pseudomonadota bacterium | reverse complement strand
TCAACGAAGAAGACGTACAAACCGAAGCCTCTTTTGTAGAGGACTTGGGTGCGGACTCATTGGACACTGTCGAGTTGGTTATGGCCCTTGAAGAAGAATTCGAGACAGAGATTCCAGACGAAGAAGCAGAAAAAATTACAACGGTTAAGTTAGCGATCGATTACATTAACAGCAATCAATCCTAGTCCAAACCGCCTTCCCAGGAAAAACCGTTTCTATTACTTAATAGAGCGGTTTTTTTGTTTATAAGCTGTAATAAAAAACCACTGTCAGAGGAGCTGGGCCGTTGATTGGTAGAAGAGTTGTAGTAACGGGAATGGGCATGCTTACTGCCGTCGGTAACACGGTGGAAGAAACCTGGAAAAATATTCTCGCCGGTAAGAGTGGCGCTGCCTTGATAGAGAGCTTTGACGTCTCAGCCTACAGTACCCGGTTTAGTGCCAGTGTTCGCGACCTGGATATTTCTCAATACCTCCTCCCCAAAGATTCTCGCAAGATGGACCCCTTCGTCCAGTACGGCATGATTGCCGGAATTCAGGCTATGGAAGACAGCGGTTTTGAAGTGACTGAACAGAATGCCGCAAGAGTTGGCTGTTCCATCGGTTCGGGCATTGGCGGCATCGGCCTGATAGAGAAGGCCGCCGAGTTGGTTCGAACTGGCGGTCCCCGTAAAATATCCCCATTTTTTGTACCTGGCTCCATCATCAATATGATTGCCGGTAATTTGTCGGTTAAGTACGGTATGCGAGGCCCCAATCTCGCGATTGTAACAGCCTGCACAACTGGCACGCATAATATTGGTATGGCCGCGCGCCTGATTGCAGCGGGAGATGCCGATGCCATGTTAGCCGGCGGTGCGGAGATGGCGACCACGCCGGTGGGTGTCGGCGGTTTTGCCGCTGCCCGGGCCTTGTCAAAACGAAATGACGACCCCCAGGCGGCCTCTCGCCCCTGGGATAAAGACCGCGATGGATTCGTTCTGGGTGATGGCGCTGGCGTGCTTATGCTGGAAGAGTACGAGGCGGCTAAAGCACGCGGTGCGAAAATCTACGCCGAAGTTATTGGCTTTGGTATGAGTGGCGACGCTTACCATATGACCCTGCCTCCACCCGACGGGCGGGGCGCAGCGGCGGCCATGCAAAATGCCGTGAATGATGCCGGTATAGCTACCGATAAAATCCATTACATTAACGCCCACGGCACGTCCACGCCCGCCGGTGATGGTGCCGAGAGCCTGGCGATAGAAACTGTCATGGGGTCCGATGCGACGCAGGTTGCAGTGAGTTCGACCAAGTCGATGATTGGCCACTTGCTGGGTGCGGCCGGTGCAGTGGAGGCTATTTTTTCCATTCTGGCAATACGTGACCAGGTGGCGCCGCCCACCATTAACCTGGACAGCCCCAGCGAAGATTGTCGGCTGAATTATGTGCCGCATACCGCACAGGAGAGAGAGATACAATGCGCGCTGTCCAATTCCTTCGGTTTTGGGGGCACCAACGGCTCACTGTTATTCAGTAAGCTGGATTAGAGTCTGGCTGTGGCGTCTGAGCCCAACTTGATATGGGTGGATGGCTGTCCGGCTCGGGTCCTTCCTCTACCGGATCGCGGGCTGGATTTTGGTGATGGCCTTTTTGAAACACTGCTGCTGCTAGCAGGTAAACCCCTCTATCTCGAACTACACATGCAACGACTGGAACAGGGGCTGCACGCCCTGGGCTTCCCCAGTTGCCTCAATGAAATTAGAGATCAAATCCATACGGCTCTCAATTCCGGTGATTTTCCCGGAGAAATGACCATGCGCGTTACGGTAACCCGGGGCAGTGGCCCCAGGGGTTACACGCCGCTGCAGGCAACCATACCCCGGGTGATTATTATGACCTGGGCGCGAACCGGGCAAAGCTACTCTGGGATGTTACCCCCCGCGCAACTGGCAGTGGCGAAGATTCGCTGGGGTTGCCAGCCCATGCTAGCTGGCATCAAACATCTCAATCGCCTGGAGCAGGTGTTGGCCGCCAGGGAGCGCGAGGCTGCCGCTGTTGATGAAGTTGTCATGCTCAATCAGGCGGGTGACGTCATCTCTGTTGCAGCGGGTAATATTTTTATTATCAACGGTGATGAATTGCTCACACCTCAATTGAGCGAATGCGGTGTACACGGCACACGCCGCCGCCTTATTATCGAGCAGTTGGCCCCCGCGCTTGGCCTGAAAGTGCAAGAGGCCGAACTGACGGTGGCGCAAGTTGAGTCTGCGGGGGAAGTATTTTATTGCAATGCCCTGATTGGTCTGCGGCCGGTAGGCAGTTTTGGGACAGCGCGCTGGGAGAGTCACAAGGTTTGCAGTGCGTTACACGCTCTGCTGTGTGGGCGCGCGCAATGATCTCTCGCCTGGCAATTTCCCTGCTTGTCTGTGCCGTTATTGTCGGGCTTCTCGGTCTGGAATTTCAGCATCGCTGGAAGACGCGCCTGGCAATTCCCGGCGGCGGTTATCATTTTACGGTGAAGGCGGGGGAGAGCCTGCGCAGTGTTACTACTCGCCTGCATGAGCGGGGTGTTGTTCCCTATCCCCGGTTGCTGCTTTTGTATGGGCGCTACACTGGCCTGGATACCCAAATCAAACAGGGAGAGTATTTGCTGCCACAATACCTGGATATTAAATTACTGCTCATGCTGCTGAGTGAGGGCAAGGTTATCCAATACCAGGTCACGCTTCCCGAGGGCATTACCCTGGGGCGAGCCCTGTTACTGTTGGCTGCTGAAAGTGATTTAGAGCACGTCATGGATGGCGTGGAAGATGCGCAGCTTCTCACATTAACGGCAGCACACAGTAACCCCGAGGGCCTGTTTTTCCCGGACAGTTATCGCTTTGAACGCGGCACGTCCGACTGGCAAATTTTGCAGCGCTCCCATCAGCGCATGCAAACAGTGCTGGCCCGGGAGTGGGCGGACAGGGCAGCGGACCTGCCCTATAAGAGCGCGTACGAGGCGCTTATTATGGCCTCCATTATTGAACGGGAAACTGGCTTGGCGCAGGAGCGGGCAGAAATTGCCGGTGTGTTTGTTCGCCGCCTGCAAAAAAAGATGCGTCTGCAGACTGACCCGACGGTTATCTATGGCATGGGGAAGCAGTTTGATGGCAATTTGCGCAGGGTAGATCTGAGGGATAGCGCCAACCCCTACAATACATACCGGCACCACGGCCTGCCGCCTTCGCCCATCGCTCTGGCGGGCCGTGAGGCCATTCACGCCGCCCTAAATCCGGCGGAAGGTGATACTCTGTATTTTGTCGCCAGGGGGGACGGTGGCCATGTGTTTTCCGCCACCTTGCAGGCACACCAGAAAGCGGTTCGAAAGTATCAATTGAAACGACGAGAAAACTATCACTCAAGCCCGGAGAAATAATAACAACATGCGGTCCAGAGGTTTATTTTTAACGGTTGAAGGCGGCGAAGGGGTGGGTAAGTCCACCAATATTACCTACCTGGCCGAACAGCTACAGCAGCACGGCGTGGAACTGGTGGTGACACGGGAGCCTGGTGGCACTCGCTTGGCCGAGAGTATTCGCCAGATACTGCTGGAGGTACGTGGCGAGTCGGTGGGAGAGCTTACCGAACTGCTTTTGATGTTTGCCGCCAGGGCTCAGCACATTGAAAAACGTATTGAGCCCGCATTGAGTGCCGGCAAGTGGGTACTCTGTGATCGCTTTACAGACGCCACCTATGCCTATCAATGCGGTGGCCGGGGCGTGAGCGTTGCCAAGGTTCGCCAGTTGGAGCAGTTGGTTCAGGGCGAGCTTCGCCCGGATTACACCTTGTTGCTGGATGCGCCGATAGACACGGGAATGTCCCGGGCGAAGAAGCGCGGTGAGTTGGATCGTTTTGAGCGCGAGGATCGGGAGTTTTTCCAGCGAGTTCGACAGACATATTTACAAATGGCCCAGGAGAGCAGCGGTCGCTATCATGTTATCGATGCCAGCCTTACCCTGCCGGAAGTGCAGGGTACTATCGACAAGATATGTCTTGAGCTGCTGGAATGTTGGGGCGTGAGGCACGCATGAAGAGTAGGTATCGATGAGCGGGATTCCCACCATCAGCACCGCCTTGGCGTGGCAGAAAGAGCCGTGGTCACAGCTGCTGCAACAACTCGATGAGCAGCAACTGCCTCACGCAATTTTACTAAGTGGCGTACAGCACTCTGGCAAGGCCCGCATGGCTATGGCGCTGGCGAGGCTATTACTGTGTAAGGAACCCCGCAGCGGCCACAACTGCGGCGAATGCCATGCCTGCGAACTGAGCATGAGCGGCAGCCATGGAGATTTTCGCTGGCTGCAACCCGAGGGAAGCAGTCGAGTGATCAAAGTGGAGCAGGTGCGCCAGTTGGTCGAATTTACCGGTAAAACAGCGAGCCTGGGGCTGCGAAAAGTTGTGGTTTTATCACCGGCTGAAACAATGAATATCGCCGCGGCAAATGCCCTGCTCAAATCCCTGGAAGAGCCGTCGGCAGAGACTTACATCATTCTGGTTTGTCATAGACTGCAGGGCTTACCCGCCACCATAAGGTCTCGCTGCCAGGCCCTGAAGCTGACCATGCCGGGGCGAGAGCCCAGCCTCTCCTGGCTGGATCTGCTGACCACAAACAGGGCTGAGAGTGAACGGGCGCTGGATTTAGCGCACGGGCAGGTGTTACTTGCCGAAAAGCTGTACAAGAGCGCATCACTGGATGGCGCTGAGGCAATCCGCACAGCTCTCAATGCCCTGGGCTCCAGCGGGGGCAGTGTGCAAAATTTAGGCAGTTTGATGGCGGATGACCCCTTGGAGGACATGCTGGCACAGCTACATGAACATCTGCAGGCATTAGTTTTGAGCATGAATGCGACAGACCTTCGAGGCAAGTCAGTGCGCGCCATCTACGGCCTGCTGGACGAGGTGGTGCGGCTACAGCGAGTGGTTTACAGTGGCGCCAACCCAAACAGACAATTATTGGTAGACGCCTTGAGTGCCCGCTTCGAAATGGTGCTAACATGAAAAGCTCGCAGGGAGCACATTAAATGAGCAATTCAAATGTAGGCGGTCGCAGCGGAATACTGTCTTTAACCATTAAGGATAAAGCGGTTCTGTATTCTGCCTATATGCCCTATCTGGAAAACGGTGGCCTGTTTGTGCCGACCAATAAGCCCTACAAGGTCGGTGACGAAGTCTTTATGTTGTTGAGCTTGATGGATGAAACGGAAAAAATCCCCATCGCCGGTAAGGTTGTATGGGTAACACCGCGCGGAGCCCAGGGCAACCGCACCGCTGGAATAGGGGTGCAGTTCAGTGAGCAGGACGCCACGGCGAATGCAAAAATTGAAAACCACCTTGCCGGTTCTCTCTCCTCCGATAGGCCCACGCACACCATGTAGCGCCCCATATGCTTATGTTGTTTATAGGTATACGCTTTAAGCTATTGATATAGTTAAATATAGAACGAAAAAAAAGGGCCCCAGAAGGGGCCCATTAAGACCATTAGGAGTGAAACATAAAGGAATTACTTCCCTAAAAGGGCACCAAGTGCCCCCTGTGACCACCCGTTTGAACTAGGGGATAGGCAGTCACGCTTTAAGTATGGCCCAGAATTGTGAATTTGCCACAATAAATTGAGATTTTTTTAGTACATTTAGGCATAACTGGCATATATTTTAGTTATAAATGGAAATAAGTGGTGCGTATAAACCCTGAAAATGATTTTTTGACCGGCGTAATTGAAGGCTTTTACGGTCGCCCCTGGACCTTCGAAACTCGCCTGGCCTACGCCGCTCACCTGCCGGCCATGGGCCTGGATACCTACCTTTATTGCCCTAAGGGCGACCCCTATTTGCGCAAGCATTGGTATCAGAGCTGGCCCGACTCCCAATTTCAGCAGATCAAGGCTCTGGCCAGGGCCTATCGGCAGCGTTCGCTGCACTTTGGTGTGGGTCTGTCTCCCTTTGCACTGTATGAAAACTATGGCGAGAAGCAGCGTTCCCAGTTACAGCGCAAACTGGAAGAGATCAACGCTCTGGAGAGCCCCATTCTGGCAATCTTATTTGATGATATGCCCGGTGAAATAGATGGGCTGGCGAGCAGGCAGAGCGAAATTATTGCGGACATACAATGCTGGACCAATGCCCAGCGACTGCTGGTTTGTCCCACCTATTACTCCTTTGATCCGGTGCTGGAAAAATACTTTGGCAGCATGCCTGAAAACTATTGGCAGCAGCTGGGGCGGGAGCTGGATCAGGGCGTCGACATATTCTGGACTGGCAATAAGGTATGCTCTGATGCTGTCAGTGTGGCAGATATTGCAGAGATACAAGAACAGCTGGGCCGCCGTGTCATGCTGTGGGATAACTACCCGGTCAATGATGGCGCCACGCGCAGTAATTACCTCTATGGCGGCAAACTGGCCAATCGCGACTCCGGCCTGGCCAATGTTTTGTCTGGCCATTTGTGTAACCCCATGAACCAGGGCGTGGTGTCATTAATGGCGCTACAGGGGCTGGCCGAACTGTACGGTAGGCCGGTAGAGAGTACCTTTGTACGCGAGCTTTGGGGCGCTGAGGCCTACGACCACTTTCTGGGTGATCTCGAGAGTTTTCAGCAGCTGGGTTTGACGGGGTTAGGTGCAGACCGGTGCGCGGAGCTCTCCCATGTTTATGGCACAATATCCGGGCCAGCAGCACAAGAGGTGGCGGGGTGGCTGCGCGGCGAATATACTTTTGATCCGGCCTGCCTCACGGACTAAGCAAATTTGAAGCATCCATTGAATCAATCGACCACGTTGCGCTATGTATCGGGGAATCCTCTCGAATGCTTGTTGCAGTGGCAAGTGACGAAGCCGGCCTGTGGCAGCTTGCTGCTGGTTGATTTTACTTTTTCCCAGTACTGGCTGCCCGGGGGTGATGCCCTCACCCTCACCGCTATTTATTACCTGGATGGCGGCGGGGTGGTTTGGTTGTCGGTGACCGACCAGGCCCTGGCCCACAGTGATTTAAACCCGGGGCAGCAATACGTCGCCTGGGCTGTACAACACAAATTTGCCCGGGTTATTCAGGGAGAGGCCCTGCGTTTGGCGCCACGTTACATCCCAAAGCCCTGGGGTCGGGAAATCTGGCTCACCGGTGTGGAGCAGCGCGGGGTATGCGCCATAGAAGCCAGAGAGGGAGAGACACCCATACCCTGGATACAGGCGGTAATGCCCGCTGCGGCCCTGGGTGCCAGCGGCACGCCGTTAATCCTGTTGAAGATACTCGATCCGGTGGCCGAGCCGGTGGTGGGCGACCTGTATTTCGAGTTGCATGAGGAAAAACGTGAAGTCTATGTGGTCACCCATGTGGATGAGAGGGCCTGGCCCGGGGGTACGGGCTATATCCGCTTTGGTTTTGAGCCGGGCCGACGGGCCCGTTACCCCGATGAAGACAGCTTTCGTGCCGCTTACCTGGACGCTGTGCGCAACTATGAAGCCGTGCGCCGGGCGATGGATGCGCGACACAGTGAGCCGTTACCCGGCGTGGCAGGGCTTATTGAAGAAGAGCGGCAACTGCGTGAGCAGATGGACAGCTTCACCTACATGAAACCCTTGCGGGTCGGTGATGTAGTCAAGGTTCCCCTGTTAACCCCACATGCATTACAGCACGGCGTACGCACTATCGAATTTCAGACTCCGGTCTATGAGCGCAAGATATTATCTTTCGCGCAGAAAGTGTTAACACAGGATCACTGGGACACCGCAGAAGCAGTTACCCAGATGCAGCTGGAGCAACCCGCGCCCGATCAGTTTGATGTCCTGTTGCAAGGGGAGGGTGTACGGATAGAGCGCATTGTGGATTTCAGTGATTTTGAGGTGCGCAGGGTTAGCCTGCAGTACGGCCAGTCCCTGGCTGATCTCGTTATAGAAGCATATGCCCTGGTGATGGTGGTGCAGGGGCAGTTACAGGTGGCGGAGGATGTTTATGGCCCCGAACAGGCCCTGTTATTGCCCCGTAGCTGGCGCGGTGGGCTCGCAGCCGTGGAGCCCGCGACCACGCTGGTTTTCCTGCTCGCCTTGCCGTGCAAGGAAGCGGTTGAATCATAGCGAGCTTTGTGGCAGAATCTGCGCCCTTGTGATGTCGCCTAAAGTGTCATGACATAGGGTTAACTTCATTATAATCAACTGCTTATCGAATTATAGTGAGGTTTTTTCAAGCCCTGGTGTCGCGTTGAGGGGCGTTTCAAACTGCGGGAGTGGCGAAATTGGTATACGCGCTAGATTTAGGTTCTAGTGCCGCAAGGCGTGGGAGTTCGAGTCTCCCCTTCCGCACCAAATTATCCGGCTGGGTTCCATTGGGGGACACCGCCTAAAAACTATGGACGCTGTGGCTGTCCAAATTCATACGATTGTGAGGAAGAATAATGCAAGTTTCTATCGAAACGACTTCAGGTTTGGAACGTCGCCTGACGGTAGGTGTTCCGGCTGAGCGAGTTGATGCCGAAGTTAATACGCGGCTGCAAAAAGCGGCACGAAATGTGAGGCTGGATGGTTTTCGCCCGGGTAAAGTCCCCATGAAAATTATTCGTCAGCGTTTTGGTGCCGGCGTGCGCCAGGAAGTTCTCGGTGAAGTGATGTCACAATCCTTCCAGGAGGCGGTTATTCAGGAGAAACTTCGTCCCGCGGGGCAGCCCAGCATTGAACCGAAAAATCTGGAAGCGGGAAAGGACCTCGAGTACGTCGCGACCTTTGAAGTCTTTCCCGATGTCGATGTGGCTGATATGTCGGGCTTCGACGTTGAAAAAGTTGTCGCCACGGTTGAAGACGGCGATATCGACAATATTATAGAAGTGTTTCGCAAAGAGCAGGGCAGTTGGGACGTCGTCGAGCGCGCAGCCGCAGATGGCGATACTGTAAATATCGATTATGTCGGTACAAAAGACGGTGAAGAGTTTACCGGTGGTTCAGCGCAAGGCAGCGACCTGGAACTGGGTTCTGGCCGCATGATAGAAGGTTTTGAAGCGGGTATTGGCGGTATGAAAGCGGGGGAGGAGAAAACCCTGTCCCTGTCATTTCCCGACGAGTACCACAACGAAGACCTCAAGGGAGCCGCCGTAGAGTTTAACGTGACGCTAAACACCGTTAAAGAGCGCGTGCTGGCTGAGCTCGACGCTGAATTATTTACCAAGTACGGCGTTGAAGATGGTGACCTGGCCAAGTTCCGCGAGGAAATAGGCGAGAACATGGCCCGCGAACTGAAAAACGCTATCACTGCCAACCTCAAGCAACAGGTAATGGATGCAGTCATCAAGGCTCACGAGTCGCTGGAAATCCCCAGGGCCCTGTTGCAACAGGAAATTGGTGCGATGCGCCAGCAAATGCTCCAGCAATTTGGTGGTATGGGAAACCAGGAACTGGACCTCGAGTCGTTGCTGCCGGAAGAAATGTTTAAGGACAAGGCGGAGCCGCGGGTCAAGCTGGGCCTGATCCTGTCCGAGATGATCAGCAAGGATAAACTCCAGGCCGATCCCGAGAAAGTGCGTGCCGCCATTGAAGAAATGGCATCCACCTATCAGGATCCGGAAGAAGTCATTAACTATTATTATTCTAACCAGGAGCAGCTTTCTTCTGTAGAATCCAAGGTATTGGAAGATCAGGTGGTTGAAAAATTGCTTGAGAGTGCCAATATAAAGGAAAGTGAGTGTAGCTATCAGGAAGCGATCAGTCGTGCGCAGGAACAACCTGCCGCCTGATACCAGCGCTCCCGGGCGGTGTTTAGCACCGCCCACAATTTGACAATATATCGGGGAAGCTAAGCGCTATGGCACAACAGTTCGACGGAATCTCAACCAACACTATTCAAAATCTTGGCCTGGTTCCCATGGTCGTCGAGCAGACTTCCAGGGGAGAGCGCTCCTACGATATTTATTCCAGATTACTGAAAGAGCGGGTTATTTTCATGGTCGGTCCGGTAGAGGATTACATGGCCAACCTTATATGTGCCCAGTTGCTGTTTCTGGAATCTGAGAATCCCGACAAGGATATCCACCTGTACATCAATTCGCCGGGCGGCTCGGTAACTGCTGGCCTGTCTATATACGACACCATGCAATTTATCAAGCCCGATGTCAGCACCATGTGCATGGGCCAGGCCGCTTCAATGGGTGCATTCCTGCTGTGTGGCGGCGCCAAGGGTAAGCGTTTTGCCCTGCCCAATGCCCGCACCATGATTCACCAGCCCAGTGGCGGCGCCCAGGGTCAGGCGACAGATATCGAGATACAGGCCAAGGAAATACTGATCATCCGTGAGCGTTTAAATACGCTGATGGCAGAGCATACCGGCCAGGACCTGGAAACCATTCAGCGCGATACAGAGCGCGATCGCTTTATGAATGCGGAAGAAAGCGTGAAATATGGCCTGATCGACGAGGTGGTCACTCATCGCGGTGCTTCAGGCTAGGCTACGGTCGGGTATAATTAGCTGTATTTTGCCCACATCAGGGCTTGCAAAACCTGACAAAAAACATCATCTTAGGTCATCAGGGTGATTAAACAACCAACTACAGGGTACAGGCTGGTTTAATGAGCGACAAAACCACAACTTCAGACGATGATAATAGCAAGCTGCTGTATTGCTCTTTCTGTGGCAAAAGTCAGCACGAGGTGCGCAAACTAATAGCGGGCCCGTCGGTATTCATCTGCGATGAATGCGTCGATCTGTGCAACGACATTATTCGCGAGGAAGTGCAGGAAAGTAACGACAAAGCCAAGCAGGATCAACTGCCTGTTCCCCACGAAATCAAGGCCATCCTGGACGAATATGTCATCGGCCAGAAGAGCGCCAAGAAGGTTCTGTCCGTTGCCGTTTACAACCACTATAAGCGCCTGCGTTACGACGAGCGCAGTGGCCGTAAAAAAGACGATGATGTGGAGCTGGGCAAAAGTAACATTTTGCTGGTGGGTCCCACGGGTTGTGGTAAAACCTTGCTGGCAGAAACACTGGCGAGAATGCTGGACGTTCCCTTTACCATAGCCGATGCCACGACACTGACCGAAGCGGGTTATGTGGGTGAGGATGTAGAAAACATCATCCAGAAGTTGCTGCAAAAATGTGACTACGACGTGGAGAAAGCCCAGGTGGGCATTGTCTATATCGATGAGATCGACAAAATATCACGCAAGTCGGACAATCCCTCCATTACCCGTGACGTATCGGGTGAGGGAGTACAGCAGGCTCTGCTGAAGCTTATTGAAGGTACCGTTGCCTCTGTTCCACCCCAGGGTGGGCGCAAGCATCCGCAACAGGAATTCTTGCAGGTTGACACCTCCAATATCCTGTTTATTTGCGGCGGTGCTTTTTCCGGCCTGGATAAAATTATTAGCAATCGCTCCGAGAAGGGCGGCATCGGCTTTGGGGCCGAGGTAAAGAGTAAGGATGACCGCAAGGGGCTGGGTCGTTTGCTATTGGAGCTGGAGCCGGAAGATCTGGTTCAGTACGGCTTGATTCCCGAGTTTGTAGGGCGCCTGCCGGTCGTTGCGACACTGGAAGAGCTGGATGTCGAGGCGCTTATAGAGATACTTACCGAGCCCAAGAACGCACTGACCAAGCAGTACAGCAAGCTGTTTGACATGGAGGGAGTTGAGGTAGATTTTCGCGAGGACGGTTTACGTGCAATCGCTGAAAAAGCGATGGAGCGAAAAACCGGAGCGCGGGGCCTGCGCTCGATTCTGGAAGGGGTTTTACTCGAGTCCATGTATAACATTCCATCCCAGGATAATGTGTCCAAGGTGGTTATAGACGAGTCTGTTATACGCGGCGACTCCGAGCCCCTGTTGGTCTATCAAAGTGCTGAGCCTGCGCGGATAGCCTCCACCGAAGAATAACACTAGGTGCGAAATACCGCTTGAATTCTGCGGATTTCGCCCCATATATAAAGAAGCCGTTCGTTTATCCCGTTTTATTCGGAGATTTTTATGGGTTCTTCATCTGTCACTGAACTTCCACTGTTACCCCTGCGCGATGTTGTGGTCTATCCGCATATGGTTATC
>JAUVBI010000214.1 GCA_030591305.1 Pseudomonadota bacterium | reverse complement strand
TTCAGCACATCAATCATTGCCACATGAGCACGCTGCAACAGCTGAAAATCCGTTGTGTCTCGCGAATAGTGGTAGGTATCAGGGAAAAAAAGACCCTCAGGATTTACATAGGGCTTGATCAGTTCCGTAATACGGACATCCTCAGGCCCTTCCAACACCGGCCTCAAAACATCCTGTTCGGACAGCTCGGCCAGCGCCTGCAGCAAATTTATCCCCTCGGGTAGCGTCACCTGATACTGGGTGACTTTGCCACTTTGTAGCAGATCCAGCAGCATCAGGGGGGTCAAGTGCCTTGGCAGGAGGTACTCGCCGTGCTTGATTCGCTGGTCAATGCCGGTCCAGCGGGCATAGAAGATAAGCAGGTCTGGATAAGGCAGCACCCCTTCATTGTGCAGCTTATTTGCCACCGCGCGCAGCGATTTCCCACGCTCAACAATCAAGGGCAAGCCATCTGCTGGCAGCACCAGGGGCTGTTGCCAGCGCCGCTCCAACTCCTGCAGCGCCAGGGTACAACTCAGCACCAAAAGCAATAACAAGAACAGCAGCTTGCGGATCATGCCAGCTCAGCCTGGTACTGCCGATATAGCGCCTCACAGATGGTGTGTGAGGTCCAGGTTCTCTGCCCGAAACTCGCTACCGGGCGCAAGCCTAGCAGGCTGTTGCTATAAAACGCCTCATCCGCAATTTCGAGTTGCGCCGTGGTAAGCGTTTCTTCCTGCACTGCCAGCCCCAGCGCTGGCGCCCAGCGCTGCTTAATGAGATCCCGTCGGGTACCGGCAATACCACAGTTATTTAAAGGCGCAGTCAGGAGTTGGCCGCCCAGCACGAGGAACAGGTTGCCGGCAACAACCGATACCAGTCTGCCCTGCTGGTCCAGCATCACAGCTTCATCGAGCCCCGCCATGTGGTATTCCCGTGCAGCCAGTACCTGTTCAAGTCGGTTGAGATGTTTCAGCCCAGCCAGTAACGGCTGGGTAGGCCAGCGCACACTAGCCAGGCCCAGGGCAGCCGGAATCGCCATGCGTGGTGACGTCTGGTCAAGATGGGTGACACTGATAATAATACGAGGTATGGCATCTTCGGGCGGGACGTATCCGCGTGGACCCGCACCCCGGGTAAGCGTCAGCCGCAGCGCGCTCCAACGCCATCCCCTGACAGCAATTTCAGCGGTGGCCAAACGCAAATACTCGCGTATAGCCAACGTGCAGTCGGGAAAAGCCAGCGTCTGGCAGCCGCGCTGCAAGCGCTCGAGATGCAACTCGCAATACAGCGGTTCATCATCTCGCACCAGCAGTGTCTCGAAAAGACCATCGCCAAACTCGAGGCCTCGATCAGGAAGAGGCAGCTTTGATGTCTGCACCCCGTCTAACCATATAACGGTATTCCCGGGCACAGCTTGCGCAGTCAACCCGGTTTTGCAAATAGCAAAGACCCGTTGGTTCCGCCAAAGCCGAAAGAATTGGAAATTACGCAGTCGATGGGTCGCTCCTGCGCGGTATTTGGCACGTAATTCAGGTTGCAGCCTTCATCGGGATTATCGAGGTTGATGGTTGGCGGTGCCACCTGGTCGCGTATAGCGAGGATGGAAAAAATGGCTTCGACAGCACCGGCCGCACCAAGCAAGTGTCCTACCATAGACTTGGTGGAACTCACGGCAACCTGTCCCGCAGCAGTGCCGAGAACGGTTTCTACAGCCCGGCTCTCCGCCAGATCGCCCGCGTTGGTAGAGGTGCCGTGAGCGTTGATATAGCTGATTCTATCGAGGGCTACGCCAGCATCTCTGATTGCATTTGACATGGCGGCGGCGGCTCCCCTGCCGTCTTCTGTAGGCAAGGTCATGTGATAGGCATCGCTGCTCATGCCAAAACCCAAGACTTCGGCATAGATTTTTGCGCCGCGCGCCTTTGCCATCTCGTACTCTTCCAGCATGAGAACTCCTGCGCCGTCGCCGAGCACAAAACCATCCCTATCCCGGTCCCAGGGCCGGGAAGCGGCTTCGGGATTATCGTTGCGTGTGGAGAGCGCCCGGGCGGCGGCAAAACCGCCCAACCCTACCGGAGTTGTGGCCATCTCTGCGCCACCTACCAACATGGCATCGACGTCACCCTGCGCAATCAACTTGGCGCCGAGCCCGATATTGTGGGTGCCCGAGGTGCAGGCGGTAACGATCGCAAGGTTTGGCCCCTGCAAGTTGAACATCACCGACAGATTGCCCGAGATCATATTGATAATGGAACCCGGGACGAAAAAAGGCGATATCTTGCGTGGACCGGAGACCTTTATGATTTCAGCATTTTTCTCGATCTGGCCGATTCCACCAATACCGGAACCAATCGCACAACCGACTCGTGGGGCCATTTCCTCAGTGATGACAAGCCCACTATCGTTCATGGCCTGAATACCTGCCACCATGCCAAACTGAATGAACAAGTCCATTCTTCGAGCATCCTTGAGCGGTAGATATTGTGATACGTCAAAGTCCTTAACGCTGGCGCTGAAACGAGTGCTGTAAGCAGACACATCAAAGCTCTCGATGGGTGCTACACCGCTCTTCCCTACGAGAATAGCCTTCCAGGTTTCCTCTACGGTATTCCCAAGCGGACTCAGCATTCCCATGCCTGTAACAACGACTCTTCTGCCAATTAACACGCTAACTCCTTTTTGGCGAGATAGTAGTAAGCATAAATAAGAAAAGCCGCTCTATCGCGGATAGAAACGGCTTTTCCGCAAGAACTTAAGGGGGTTGATCAGGTGAGGTTTGCAGTAATGTGATCGATTGCCAACTTTACTGTCGTGATTTTTTCAGCTTCCTCATCGGGTATCTCTGTTTCGAACTCTTCTTCCAGAGCCATTACCAATTCGACCGTGTCGAGAGAATCGGCACCCAGATCCTCTACGAAAGAGGCTTCGGTTTGCACTTCTTCTTCCTTTACGCCAAGTTGTTCTGCCACGATTTTCTTAACGCGCTCTTCTATGCTGCTCATGATTATTCTCTGCTCCTGAGATTAGTGCTGAATCAAACCCGATTAACCAGCCCGGGAACGCAGTTTACTCTGTTTTTCCAAAGAGGATAAATTTTTTTTTTGGCCCGGCTAAAACCTTATCTTAATTATTTTATTTTCAATAAGTTAAGACATGTACATCCCGCCGTTTATATGGACAGTTTCCCCGGTAATATACGCTGCAGCATCACTGCAAATAAAGGTCACCAGCGCAGCAATCTCATCGGCGGCGCCGAGCCTGCCCAGTGGGATCTGCCCCAGCATAAGCGTGCGCTGCTCTTCCGGTAATTCCCTGGTCATATCAGTATCAATAAAACCCGGAGCGACACAATTAACGGTTACCGAGCGGGAACCCAGCTCACGCGCGAGGGCTCGCGAAAACCCCTCTGCCCCTGCCTTGGTGGCCGCGTAATTGGCCTGGCCTATGTTGCCCATCGAACCGACGACGGAGGTGATATTGACTATCCTGCCCCAGCGCGCTTTGGTCATGCCGCGCAGGCAGGCCTTGCTTACGCGATAAAGCGCCGTCAAGTTCGTTTCGATCACGTCATTCCACTCATCGGACTTCATCCGCATGAGGAGATTGTCCCGGGTGATACCCGCGTTGTTCACGAGAATCAGCGGTGCGGAAAATTGCTCGGCGATTGCCTTTATAACCGAGCTCACACTCTCATCATCGGCCACGTTCAGGGTCATACCACAACCGGCGTTACCTGATTTTTTGAGATAAGCAGTAATATTTTCAGCACCCGCCTCACTGGTGGCGGTCCCTACGACTGTACAGCCTGCGGCAGCCAGATGCTGGGCGATGGCCTTACCGATACCACGGCTCGCACCTGTCACCAATGCCACTTTTTTTTCTTCCGTCATGGGTTCTGCCCTCTTTGATCGTTAATTGAGCGCTTCCAGTGTTGCCAATAATTCACCCGGCTCCTCAAGCGAAAAGCTGTGTAATGACTTGTCGATACGACGGCACAATCCGCTCAGCACCTTGCCGGGGCCGCATTCAACAATATTCGTAGCACCGGACTTTGCAATCGTTTCCATACAGTGCGCCCACTGCACTGGGCTGTATATTTGCTCGACCAACAATGCGCGAATTTGCTGGGGATCATTCTCTGTTGCAGCATGCACATTGTGCACCACCGGTATCGTCGGGCTGTTGACCGTCAGATTTGCGACCACCTCCGCCAGGCGCTCGCCAGCGGGTTTCATCAATTGGGTATGGAAAGGTGCGCTTACCGGCAGCGGCATCGCACGCTTGGCCCCCGCCTCCTTCAACAGTCGAATAGCCTCATCAACCGCTGCGGCATGGCCGGCTATAACAACTTGACCAGGAGAGTTGAAGTTTACCGCTGCCACAACACGCCCCGAACTGGCTGCGACCTCGCTGCAGACCCGATTGATGGCCTCGTCATCCAGGCCAATGATCGCCGCCATTGCCCCCTCTCCCACCGGGACAGCCGTTTGCATGAAGGCGCCGCGCTGTTTAACAAGTTGCACTGCATCAGCAAAATCCAGCGCACCAGCGCAGACCAGGGCCGAGAACTCACCCAGGCTGTGCCCCGCCATTATGCCAGGGCGCGAACCACCCTGCTCCAACCAGGCACGCCACAGTGCCACACTCGATGTAAGAAGCACGGGTTGCGTGGTTTCAGTGAGGTTAAGCGCATCCTGTTCACCATTCCGGATCAGGTTCCACATGTCATAACCTAGCGTCTGCGAGGCTTCAGAGAAGGTATCGCGCACGGCCTGGAAGCGCTCATAGGCAGCGGCCAACATGCCCACTTTCTGGGAGCCCTGTCCTGGGAAAACAAAGGCGATCAGTTTGTCTGACATTTTTTCCTCCTGTTTGCTAGGGGTACATGACGGTTATTTCGGAATGAAGCGGCCTGTAATGACGTACCTTTGTCGCACACGACAAACTGGCAGCGCAGAAATAACAGTGACGCCTTGCTTGGAATCCGGGAAAAACTGCCTGTAGAGATAGACTGTACGATATTCTGAAGCGGGGCCGAATGGCGCCCGCTCGGGGGCAACTGCGGGGGTATAAACCCCCGCTCGCTTAATCGAACGCTAGTCAAACCGTAACTGCAAACGGCTGGGCAACGCTAATCAGGCGCTTTTAGTCTTCGTTGCCGCTGTCGATGACTTTTTTGCCGCGATAGAAACCGTCTGCGGTGATATGGTGGCGAAGATGTGTTTCACCTGATGTCTGGTCTACAGACAGGGTGGGGCCGGACAGTGCGTCATGCGAGCGACGCATACCGCGACGTGAACGCGTTTTCTTACTTTTCTGGACAGCCATGACT
>JAUVBI010000073.1 GCA_030591305.1 Pseudomonadota bacterium | reverse complement strand
GTACAAGAACATTGTTGATGGTGATCATCGAATGGAGCCGGGCATGCCCGAGTCCTTCAATGTGTTGGTTAAGGAAATTCGCTCTCTCGGCATCGATATGGAGCTGGAGAGCGACTGACAAACGTACGCAATTCGATGATGAGTGTGGAGTGGTTCGTTGAACCCCCACACGTTCCAAAATTTTACCTCGTGGAGGATAGGCCTTGAAAGACTTACTTAATTTACTGAAGTCCCAGGGAAAAACAAAAGAGTTTGATTCCATTCGCATTGGTCTGGCGTCACCCGAACTGATTCGCTCGTGGTCCTTTGGTGAAGTTAAAAAGCCAGAGACCATTAACTATCGCACATTCAAGCCAGAGCGTGACGGCTTGTTTTGCGCCAAGATATTTGGCCCGGTTAAAGACTATGAGTGCCTGTGCGGCAAGTACAAGCGGCTCAAGCATCGCGGTGTAATCTGTGAGAAATGTGGCGTTGAAGTGGCATTGGCTAAAGTGCGCCGTGAGCGCATGGCGCACATTGAGTTGGCCAGCCCGGTTGCCCACATCTGGTTTTTGAAATCATTGCCATCGCGCATTGGTTTGCTGCTGGATATGACTCTGCGCGATATTGAGCGCGTACTGTATTTTGAATCCTATGTGGTGACCGACCCCGGTATGACTACCCTGGAGCAGGGCCAGTTGTTGACCGACGAGGGCTACTACGAGGCCATGGAAGAATTCGGTGATGAATTCACAGCCAAAATGGGTGCCGAAGCCGTCCAGGATTTAATGAAGCAGTTAGATCTGGCCCAGGAGATTGCCACGCTGCGGGAAGAAATTCCTGCGACCAACTCCGAGACCAAGATTAAGAAGCTGTCCAAGCGGTTGAAGCTAATGGAGGCGTTCTCCAAGTCCGGCAACAAGCCCGAGTGGATGGTACTCAACGTTTTGCCCGTGTTGCCGCCTGATTTACGCCCCCTGGTACCGCTGGACGGTGGGCGCTTTGCCACGTCCGACCTGAACGATTTGTATCGCCGGGTAATTAACCGCAACAACCGCTTGAAGCGCCTGCTGGATCTGAACGCGCCCGATATTATTGTGCGCAACGAAAAGCGTATGCTGCAAGAATCTGTAGACGCCCTGTTGGATAACGGCAGGCGCGGTCGTGCCATCACCGGTTCCAACAAGCGTCCACTCAAATCTCTGGCCGATATGATCAAAGGCAAGCAGGGTCGTTTCCGTCAGAACCTGTTGGGTAAGCGTGTTGATTACTCCGGTCGTTCGGTAATTGTTGTTGGCCCCGCCCTGCGTTTGCACCAGTGTGGCCTGCCCAAGAAGATGGCACTGGAGCTGTTCAAGCCCTTCATCTTTGGCAAGCTGGAAGCCCGTGGTCTGGCTACGACAATTAAAGCAGCCAAGAAGATGGTTGAACGCGAGCCGGCAGAGGTGTGGGATATCCTCGCCGAAGTTATTCGCGAGCACCCGGTACTGCTGAACCGCGCACCCACATTGCACCGTCTGGGCATACAGGCGTTTGAACCGGTACTGATCGAAGGTAAGGCAATACAGCTGCACCCACTGGTTTGTACCGCCTTCAACGCCGACTTTGACGGTGACCAGATGGCGGTACACGTGCCGTTGACCATTGAGGCGCAGCTGGAAGCGCGCGCCCTGATGATGTCGACCAATAACATTTTGTCTCCCGCCAGTGGCGAGCCCATTATCGTTCCCTCGCAGGACGTGATTCTGGGTCTGTACTACATGACCCGTTCGCGGGTTAATGCCAAGGGCGAGGGCACTGTATTTGCCAATGTCTCCGAGGTACATCGTACCTATGTCAGCGGTAATGTGCATCTGCAGGCAAAGGTTAAGGTGCGTGTTCACGAAGTTGTTAAGCATGAAGACGGCGAGAGTACCGAGCGCACCTTTATTGCCGACACAACGGTTGGTCGTGCACTGCTGTGGGAAATAGTACCCGAGGGCATTGCCTTTGAAATGGTCAACCAGTCCATGGCCAAAAAGCAGGTTTCTCGCATTATCAACCAGTGCTACCGCATGGTGGGGCTGAAGTCCACGGTGATCTTCGCTGATCAGCTGATGTATACCGGCTATGAGTATTCCACGCGCTCGGGTTCTTCTATTGGCATAGACGATTTCGTTATTCCCAAAGACAAGGCCCGCCTGATCGACATGGCGGAAGCCGAGGTCAAGGAAATCGGAGACCAGTACGCTGCCGGCCTGGTAACTCAGGGCGAGAAGTACAACAAGGTGATTGATATCTGGTCCCGCGCCAACGACCTAGTGTCCACGGCGATGATGGACGGCCTGTCTACAGAAACTGTTATTAACAGTGATGGTGAGGAAGTGCAGCAGGAGTCGTTCAACTCGGTCTATATCTACGCCGATTCCGGTGCACGGGGCTCCCCGGCACAGATTCGCCAATTGGCGGGTATGCGTGGTCTGATGGCCAAGCCTGACGGCTCTATTATTGAGACGCCTATTATCGCCAACTTCCGTGAGGGCTTGAGTGTACTGCAGTACTTTATCTCTACTCACGGTGCCCGTAAGGGCCTGGCCGATACTGCATTGAAAACAGCCAACTCTGGTTACCTGACGCGCCGTCTGGTTGACATCGCCCAGGACCTGGTGGTCACTGAAGTGGATTGTGGTACCGACCAGGGTCTGATGATGTCGCCGGTTATTGACGGTGGCGATATCATCGAGACATTGGGTGACCGAGTGCTGGGCCGTATTGTGGCCAAGGACGTCATTCGGCCCGGTACCAACGACGAGATTGCACTGACCGCCGGCACCATGCTGGACGAGCTGTGGATCAATCGTCTGGAAGATGTGGGTATTGATGAGATTGAAGTGCGCTCACCAATTACCTGTGAAACGCGCCACGGAATTTGTGCCACCTGCTACGGCCGTGATCTGGCCCGTGGTCACCGGGTGAACATGGGTGAAGCCGTCGGTGTGGTTGCCGCTCAGTCTATTGGTGAGCCAGGTACACAGCTCACCATGCGTACCTTCCACATTGGTGGTGCGGCGTCCAGGGCGACAGCCAAGGACAGCATCCAGGTTATGAACGAGGGTACGGTTCGCTTGCACAACCTCAAGTTTGTCGAGCGCAAGAACGGCACCCTGGTGGCGGTTTCGCGTTCTGGCGAGCTGTCTTTGCTCGATACCCGGGGCAGAGAGCGTGAACGCTACAAACTTCCCTATGGCGCGGTTATCAAGGTAGCTGATAACACTAAGGTGGCCGCCGGTGACATCGTCGCCAACTGGGATCCCCATACACATCCCATCATCACAGAAGTGGCCGGACAGGCCAAGTTCAGTGGCATGGAAGACGGCATTACCATTAAGCGCCAGATGGATGAACTGACTGGCTTGAGCAGCATCTCTATCCTGGACGCCTCCGAGCGACCTACAGCAGGTAAAGATGTGCGTCCTGCGGTGGCCCTGGTGGATGAAAAAGGTGAAGAGCTCTGCCTGGCGGGTACCAACGTGCCAGCGCATTACTTCCTACCTGCAAACGCTATGGTCAGTCTGGAAGATGGCGCCAATATTGAAGCGGGTGATGTGATTGCACGTATCCCGCAGGAAGGCTCCAAGACCCGTGATATCACCGGTGGCCTGCCCCGTGTTGCCGACCTGTTTGAAGCGCGCAAGCCGAAGGAAGCTGCCATCCTGGCAGAGATCTCAGGTACGGTGAGCTTTGGTAAGGAAACCAAGGGCAAGCGTCGCCTGGTGATTACGCCTTCCAATGGCAAGCTGTTACCAGACGGCTCCGATCACTACGAAGCGCTGATCCCCAAGTGGCGTCACCTGTCTGTGTTTGAGGGTGAGCATGTCGACAAGGGTGAAGTGGTATCCGAGGGGCCGCCCATTCCACACGATATCCTGCGTCTTAAGGGTATTGAGGAACTGGCCAGGTACATTGTTACCGAGATCCAGGAAGTTTACCGCTTGCAGGGTGTGAAAATTAACGATAAGCACATCGAGGTGATTGTTCGCCAGATGCTGCGTAAGGTCATCATCACATCTTCCGGCGATTCCAAACTGATCAAAGGCGAGCAGGTCGAGTACACCACCTTCCTGGTAGAGAACGAGCGCCTGGTTGCAGAGGGGCTGGTGAGCGCGACTGGCGAACGTGAACTGTTGGGTATTACCAAAGCATCCCTGGCAACAGAGAGCTTTATCTCGGCGGCGTCCTTCCAGGAGACCACCCGGGTACTCACCGAGGCTGCGGTAACCGGCAAGCGCGATTACCTGCGTGGTTTGAAGGAGAACGTTGTAGTGGGTCGTCTGATACCAGCAGGTACCGGTCTGACCTATCACGCAGAGCGCAAGAAGGCGCGCGAAGCCGATTCCGAGGTGACGGTAAGTGCCCAGGATATCGAAGCGGCATTGACCGAGGCTTTGCAAGCCGGCGTCTGATATCTTCGTAAGCATACCCAAAGCGGCCGGTGGCAACACCCGCCGCTTTTTTGTGATTTCGCGCCTTGACTCGAACTCGCAGCGTCTATAGAATGCCGCCTCCTCTTTTAGGGGGGAGTCTGTGCGTCCTGTCGTTAATGGGTGCACGGACATGGCCAGATGGCCTTGAAATTTGACTAAAACTGGAGTTTTAACGGAATGGCAACGATCAATCAATTGGTTCGTAAGCCCAGAAAGCGCAAAGTAGCTAAAAGCGACGTACCCGCTCTGCAGGCCTGTCCTCAGCGCCGCGGTGTTTGTACGCGTGTTTACACTACCACGCCCAAGAAGCCGAACTCTGCACTGCGCAAAGTCTGCCGGGTGCGCCTGACCAACGGGTTCGAAGTTTCTTCGTATATCGGTGGTGAAGGTCACAACCTGCAGGAGCACAGTGTTGTTCTGATTCGTGGCGGTAGGGTAAAAGATTTGCCTGGTGTGCGTTATCACACCGTACGTGGCAGCCTGGACACCTCTGGAGTCGCAGACCGTAAGCAAGGTCGCTCCAAGTACGGTACCAAGCGTCCCAAGTAAGACGGGCAAAAAGTTACGCTAAGCGCTCAAAGCTAGCGAATGTAAGTAAGGCTGAACCACTGCCTCCCCCGCTTTTGTGGCAGGACAGTGTTCGGATTAACCTGAAGAGATAGAGGGGCATAAAATGCCAAGAAGACGAGTAGTCGCCAAGCGTGAAGTATTGCCAGATCCCAAGTACGGCAATGTAACACTGGCAAAGTTCATGAACCATGTCATGGTTTCCGGTAAAAAATCTGTCGCAGAGACCATCGTTTACGGTGCTATGGATATTGTGAAGGAGCGCCTGAACAAAGATCCTTTAGAAGCTTTTGACGAAGCATTGGAAAATATCGCACCCATGGTGGAAGTAAAATCCCGTCGTGTGGGTGGTGCCACCTACCAGGTACCGGTCGAAGTGCGCCCCTCCCGCCGTATTGCGCTGTCCATGCGCTGGTTGGTTGAATACGCGCGTAATCGCGGTGAGAAGTCCATGCGCCAACGTCTGGCCGGAGAGATTATCGACGCCTCTCAAGGCAAGGGCAACGCTGTGAAGAAGCGTGAAGACGTACACCGTATGGCAGAAGCGAACAAGGCTTTCTCTCACTACCGTTTTTAATCAGTTGCCCTGCAACCGAATGCTGAGGATTTAATCGTGGCACGAATAACACCTATTTCTCGATACCGCAATATTGGTATTGTCGCCCACGTAGATGCGGGTAAAACCACCACTACAGAGCGTGTACTTTTTTACACCGGCCTGTCGCATAAGATTGGTGAGGTGCACGATGGTGCTGCCACCATGGACTGGATGGAGCAGGAGCAGGAACGTGGTATTACCATCACGTCTGCAGCGACGACCTGTTTCTGGCAGGGTATGGACGGGCAGTTTGATAACTATCGCATCAATATCATCGACACGCCAGGACACGTGGACTTCACCATTGAGGTGGAGCGTTCCCTGCGGGTGTTGGATGGCGCGGTGGTCGTGTTGTGTGGTTCTTCCGGTGTACAGCCCCAAACCGAAACGGTGTGGCGTCAAGCCAACCGCTACGAAGTGCCTCGCATGGTCTTCGTTAACAAAATGGACCGGGCCGGCGCCGACTTCTTGATGGTGGTTGAGCAGTTGAAAGACCGCCTGGGCGCCAACCCTGTACCACTGCAAATGGCCATAGGTGCAGAAGAGGAATTCAAGGGTGTGATCGACCTGGTAAAAAACAAGGCCATTATCTGGAATGAAGAAGACCAGGGCATGACCTTTGAGTATCAGGATGTTCCCGAGGACATGGTTGACGTTGTCAAAGAGATGCGCGAGTTCATGATTGAAGCGGCGGCTGAAGCGAATGATGAGCTGACTGAAAAGTATCTTGAAGGTATTGAGCTGACCGAAGAGGAAATCAAATTCGGCATACGTGCACGCACTCTGGCCAACGAAATTGTTCCGGTTATCGGTGGTTCGGCCTTTAAGAACAAGGGCGTTCAGGCCATGCTGGATGCGGTTATCGAGTACTTGCCCTCGCCCACAGAGGTGAAGGCGATTGAAGGTACCTTGATGGATGGTGAGACCGTCGAAGTCCGCAAGGCAGACGACGACGCTCCGTTTGCCGCCCTGGCATTCAAAATTGCCACTGACCCCTTTGTGGGCACTCTGACCTTCTTCCGGGTTTACTCGGGTACGCTGGCAAGCGGCACCGGTGTCTACAACTCGGTTAAGCAAAAGAAAGAGCGTGTGGGCCGTATGGTACAAATGCACGCCAACAGCCGTGAAGAGATCAAGGAAGTGCTGGCGGGTGATATTGCCGCAGCCATTGGCCTCAAGGATGTGACCACCGGTGACACCCTGTGTAGTATCGACAAGCCAATTGTATTGGAGCGTATGGAGTTCCCCGAGCCAGTGATTTCGGTTGCAGTTGAGCCCAAGACCAAGGCCGATCAGGAAAAAATGGGTGTTGCACTGGGCAAACTGGCCCAGGAAGATCCCTCCTTCCGGGTCAAAACAGATGAAGAAAGTGGCCAGACCATTATTTCCGGCATGGGCGAGTTGCACCTGGATATCCTGGTCGACAGAATGCGCCGTGAGTTCGCTGTTGAGGCAAACATCGGTAAGCCTCAGGTGGCCTACCGCGAAGCCATCCGCAACACAACTGAAATTGAGGGCAAGTTTGTTCGTCAGTCCGGTGGTCGTGGTCAGTATGGCCATGTCTGGCTCAGGTTTGAGCCAGCGGAAGACCAGAACGCGGAAGGCCTGGAGTTCGTCAACGAAATTGTTGGTGGCGCCGTACCTAGAGAATATGTTCCCGCGGTACAGAAGGGTATTTCTGAGCAGATGAAAAATGGTGTTCTGGCGGGCTACCCCCTGCTGGGCCTGAAAGCCACGCTTTACGATGGCTCTTTCCACGATGTGGACTCCAACGAGATGGCGTTTAAAGTAGCCGGCTCCCTGGCGACCAAGAAGCTGTCACAGGAAGGTGGTGCTGTATTGCTTGAGCCCATGATGCGCGTTGAAGTGGTAACACCTGAAATCAACATGGGTGATGTTGTGGGCGACCTCAACCGCAGGCGCGGACTGATTCTGGGTATGGATGAAAATCCCCAGGGAAAGGTGGTTACTGCCGATGTGCCGCTGGCTGAAATGTTTGGTTATGCAACCGATTTGCGTTCTGCCACTCAGGGTCGCGCAACCTTCACTATGGAGTTTGAAAAGTACTCCGAAGCACCCAAAAATATCGCAGAAGATATTATTTCCAAGAATCTTACAAAGTAACTAAATCTCACGCAGAGGTGATTGATCATGGCAAAGGAAAAGTTTGAACGCAGTAAGCCCCACGTCAATGTGGGCACCATTGGTCACGTTGACCACGGCAAGACCACGCTGACAGCGGCACTGACTCGTGTTTGCGCCGAGGAGTGGGGCGGTGAATTTGTTGCTTTTGACGGTATTGATAATGCACCGGAAGAGCGCGAGCGCGGCATCACTATTGCCACGTCTCATGTTGAATACGAATCCCCAGATCGTCACTACGCCCACGTAGACTGCCCGGGACACGCCGATTATGTGAAGAACATGATCACCGGTGCTGCCCAGATGGACGGTGCTATCCTGGTTTGTGGTGCCACCGACGGCCCTATGCCCCAGACCCGTGAGCACATCCTGCTGTCGCGTCAGGTTGGCGTACCCTATATTGTGGTGTACCTGAACAAGGCTGACCTGCTGGCTGAAGATTGCGGCGGAGCAGACTCTGAAGAATACGAAGAGATGAAAGAACTGGTCGAAATGGAGCTGCGCGAGCTGCTGGACCAGTACGACTTCCCCGGTGACGACACACCTATCATCTGTGGCTCTGCCCTGATGGCCCTGAACGGCGAAGACGAGAACGGCCTGGGTACCTCTTCCGTGAAGCTGCTGGTAGAGACCCTGGACTCTTACATCCCCCAGCCAGAGCGTGCCATTGACCAGCCCTTCCTGATGCCGGTTGAGGACGTGTTCTCAATCTCCGGCCGCGGCACCGTGGTAACCGGTCGTGTTGAGCGCGGTGTTGTCAAAGTGGGCGAAGAAATCGAGATTATCGGTATCAAGGAAACCCAGAAGACCACCTGTACGGGTGTTGAAATGTTCCGCAAGCTGCTTGACGAAGGTCGTGCTGGCGAGAACGTGGGTGTTCTGTTGCGCGGTACCAAGCGTGAAGACGTAGAGCGTGGCCAGGTATTGGCTCATCCGGGTTCGGTTAAACCGCACACCAAGTTTGAGGCCGAGGTTTATATCCTGAGCAAAGATGAAGGTGGCCGTCATACACCATTCTTTAAAGGCTACCGTCCGCAGTTTTACTTCCGTACTACGGACGTGACCGGTGCTTGTGAGCTGCCCGAAGGCGTTGAGATGGTAATGCCAGGTGACAACGTGCAGATGGTTGCGACGTTGATCGCACCGATTGCGATGGAAGAAGGCCTGCGCTTTGCGATTCGCGAAGGTGGCCGTACGGTTGGCGCGGGCGTGGTTGCTAACATCTTCGAAGAAGCTGAAACCGGGGACAGACCCCAATAAAAAAACCGGGGACTGTCCCCGGTTTTTTTATTGGGGTCTGTCCCCGGTTTTCGAAAACACCTCGCTAATACTCGTCGTTCAATTCCGAGATCTGCTCATTCAGGGTAAAGAAGTCGTACAAAATGCCGAAGCCCAATAGGCCCATGGTAAACAGGTACAGCAAGCCGGTGAATACCTTGCCCATATAGAAGCGGTGGATACCGAAAAAGCCCAGGAAGGTCAACAGTATCCAGGACAGGTCGTAGTCAACCGGGCCGGGTACAAAGCGGTAGTCGGCTTCCCGGTCCATCGCGGGGATCAGGAACAGGTCAATAATCCAGCCTACAAAGAACAGGCCCAGCGTGCAGAACCAGATGGCACCTGAAATTTGCTTGCCGTAGTAGAATCGGTGAGCGCCCATGAAACCAAAAATCCACAACAGGTAACCGATTAGCAGCGAGTGTGTTTTCTGCCCATTACTCATAAGTTTCTTCCTGGGAATGACTTTACTGACCTGCGTCATGGTCCTGCTGCGGTCATTTGCTAAGCTGGCACTGTACCTTACTGGACCACTCAGGAGTAGTAATTATATGTCTGTAGAACATCATGATCTCGTTCACGAATTTCCCGCATTGAAGGATAAAATCCACGAACTGAAAGTGGGTAGTGCACATTTTCGTAAACTGTTCGATGAATATCACAAATTAACTCGCAGTGTCGAGAACATGGAGAACGAGGTGACGCCTGTTGCCACGCTCACTGAAGAGGATGCCAAGTTGCGGCGGGTTCACCTGAAGGATGAGCTGTACAAAATGATGACCGCTGCCTGAAGCGGAGGGGCTACCCATGGGCAATTCAATTATGAAGAATGAGCTTGAGCAACGGTTGGCAAGCATGCAGGACAGGCTGGCCAGCATCAAGAGGGATGTAACCCAGGGTCACTCTGGCGATTCTGCCGAGCAGGCCCAGGAGCGGGAAAATGATGAGGTAGTTGATGCCATAGGCAATGAAACTGAGCAGTCAATCCTGGCCATACAAGCTGCTCTCGAGCGTATTGGGGCCGGTTCCTATGGCGTCTGTGCGAGCTGTGGTGAGGAGATTGGCAAGGCGCGCCTGAAAGCCGTTCCAGAGGCTACCCGTTGCGTCGATTGTAGTGAATAGTACCTTTAAAACCGGGGACAGACCCCAATAATAAAACCGGGGTCTGTCCCCGGTTTTATTATTGGGGTCTGTCCCCGGTTTTAAAGGCGTCGGCCATTTGCTTGTCATAGTGTGGTTTCCACCACCGTATTGACAGCGGCACAACAATATTCAGGCAGAAAGCGGTACACATCAGGGTATAGAACATCTCCTCGGAGATAATATTATTTTGCGTATAGGCGATATCCATTACCACAAAGGCCAGTTCGGCCCTGCCCAGCATGCCCAGCCCTATCATCCAGCTCTCTGCCCAGAGAAACTTTCCGGTATAGCGGGCGGCGAGGCCGGCAGACAATACCTGTCCAACCACCAGCCCCACCGTCAATACAATCGTTTCATTGACTACAGACAACAAGATGTCGACGTCCAGTATTAATCGGGTTCCCAGTACGATAAAAAATACCGGGCCAATCCAGGAAAAGGCGACATTGTCTATGGCGAGGCGGGTACTTTCATATGCGGAGCTCTCTTTACCTTCTGTCTCGTGATTGAAGGCAAAGAATTCCTCCTTGAGAATTAGTCCCGCCATATAGGCCCCCACTGCGGGGTGAAAGCCGAACTCGTGGCCCAGTAGTGCAACCAGTAAAGCGATTAACAATACTGCCAGAGTGGAGTGCTCCCCCCCTTGCAGGGTGATGAGGCGCTGCAGGTTGAAGTTCTTCAATAGGGGTATCTTGCTAAGCGGGCCGGAGTCTATAGGGAACAGCCACAGGGCCATAACGGTGATCAGCAGGAAAAACCCCACTGTTTTTAACAAAATGAGACCAATTCCGGTGGTGGAAATCATTGCATCGCCGCTGGCAATTGGCACCATTACCGCCACCAGGGCCAATGAAGCTATGTCGTCCAGTACAGCGGAGGTCATGATGCCGGTGGCTACCCGGGTGCCCTGCAGTCCCTCGCTGCGCAGGGTGACCATGGTCAGCGATACTGCCGTGGCCGTCATCGCCAGGGCGCACATCAGGGCCCCGTTGTGATCGCCCCAGAAATACATGGCGGTGTAATAGGTGACCATAAAGGGCGCGATGGCGCCAAACAGCGCGATGCCCCAGCTGCGCTTGATGCTGCGCACAAAATTACTGGAGTTTTCCTCGAAGCCCAGGGCAAACATAATGACGATAATGCCAATTTCGGCAAAATCCTTGATAAATATGCCGGGTTCCTCGGGCAGGATACCCAGGTTGACCAGAATTGACCCCATTGCCAGGAACCACAGTACCGGCGTCAGGCGGGTTTTGGCAGCGGCAAAGTGTGCAACGAACACCGCAGCCCAGATTATTGCCAGTGAAGTCAGGTCTTCCATGCAAATTGGATCCTAGTAGTCAATAACTTGTGGGCACTGGGGCTAAGTCCCGCTGCCCTGCATAGTACTCATCTTATTGATACTGGACAAAAAATCTCTGTGCGAGATCAATATTACGGTGTAATGCTCTGCATTGGGTGTCGTTAGCAGCACGCCCCAAAACAACTATCCAAAGTCACAAAATTAATACGAAATCATGCTTGACAGAGTGGGGGGCGATCATTAGAATTCGCGTTCCTTTTTCAGGGGGTCCCTATGCGGACCTCTGGTTTTTTTTATTGATTGGAGTTTGATCACGTGCAGAGTCAACGCATTCGAATTCGCCTCAAGGCGTTTGATCATCGACTGATAGATACGTCTACTCAGGAGATTGTGGAAACAGCCCGTCGTACCGGTGCCCAGGTTAAGGGTCCCATTCCTCTTCCCACACGGAAAGAGAAATTTACGATACTGATTTCTCCACATGTTAATAAGGACGCACGAGATCAGTATGAAATTCGTACTCACAAGCGTTTGCTGGACATCGTAGAGCCTACGGAGAAAACCGTAGACGCTTTGATGAAGTTGGACCTGGCAGCAGGTGTTGAAGTACAGATTAGTCTTGGTTAACGATCACTCGTAATCAAGACCTGCTTCGCTCCCCACAGGGGGCAAAGCGTGTAACGCTCCCCGAATTACAAGAGCGGGGAGCGGCCATAGAGGGTAAAGCCCCGTACACTGAGAGGTTAGCAAAATGACTATAGGTATAGTCGGTCGCAAGTCTGGTATGACTCGTGTTTTTACCGAAGACGGCGCATCAATTCCAGT
>JAUVBI010000108.1 GCA_030591305.1 Pseudomonadota bacterium | reverse complement strand
CGGCACTCACACCATGTCCGGCGGCCTGCGATTGCTCGGCAATAGCCTTCACACGCTCCGCTGTTGCAAACCACTGTACATACCAGCTGTCTATATCGCCGGGAATAACACGGCCTGCTGTGTCCAGGCACTCACCGATGTCACCCATTCCATGCCACACCGCTTCCAGCGCACGCAGCACATTGCCATCCATGAAGTCATCGCCAATGACATTAAGTTCATGCCATTTTTTGACCTGCTTCATTTCCTCCTCAACGCTCTCGGGTAATTGAACAGCCCCGGCAAGCCCGGAAGCCCCGGTGACGGCCATCAGTGCAGCCATCGCCGCACTGCCATTTTTCAGAAAGTCCCTTCTTGCAACATTGCGATCACTCATTCTTCACCTCCCTGTGCAAGCACCACTCAACTATTACCAGTGCGAAAGCCAATGCGAAAGCCGTATACCCTGGGCGCCAATATGCCGAAGCCTGGGACCACACCCTGTAGCTGGGACCCCAATACAACACCGGCGGGAATCACTATCTCATCTTCTATATTTTCAACGAACAGCTCTGCACTCCAGCGCTGATTAATATCCTTCCATACCAGGCGCAGGTCGGTGCGGGTAAAGCTATCCACCTTGTCGATAAGGTCGACATTAAAGGGGCGGCGATAATAGGAGTCGGACCAGGAAGACACCAGCACGCCGGTCAAACTGCCGTAATTCCCAAGATCGAAATCATAAGTCGTGTACAGTGCCGCCTGCCATTCCGGAGCATCTTCCAGGTGATTTCCCGACAAATCCTTCACCACTCCATCAAATGCGTCAAGGGTAGCGAATTCATCAAAGGTGGCATCGAGATGGCCCAGGGAAAGGTTGATTAACCACTCGGGGGTAGGGGTCACTGTTAGCATTGCCTCTACACCCCACACTGTTGCCTCGGCGGCGTTTAATGTCTGTATTTCCAGTCCGTCGAATTGCTCTACTTGCAAATCATCATACTCATAATAAAATGCAGTCAGGTTGGCGTGCATGCGGCCATTCATCCAGCTTGTTTTGAGGCCTGATTCAATGGCGTTGACAAACTCAGGTTCCACTTGGTTCACTGGCTCTGCGGCATCCACATTTGCGTCAATTTCCAGGAAGCCTGTTTTATAACCACGGCTGAGTTTCAGATAAGTCATAACATCATCGTTGATGAAATATTTACCGATCAACTCACCGGTTAACTCCTCATAGGTTTCGTCGGCCTGCAAAGTGCCTCCCGGGCCCGCAATAGAGGGCAGATCCGTCTTGGTCATATCGTATTCATCAACATTCCAGCGCAGCCCACCGGACAGTTCAAATTGCTCTGAGGGATGCCAGATCAGATTTACAAATGGCGCATAACCCGATTGCTTTGATTTTTCGTTATTGGCAATAACGCCAAAAGGAATGTATGAAGTGGACGTAATATCCGCCTCTCGCTCAAAAACGAAGAAGCCAGCGATCCACTCGAGCTTCTCGCCATTGTCGGAGCTGAAACGTAGCTCGGCTGTGGTCAGGTCAATATCGATGGCCTGTAAGTTATCAACAATAGGGACCTCAACACCGTCTGTATTGCTCACCTGGTCGTGGTCAATATGCTCAAACCCACCCAGCAGGTTCATCTGCACATCACCGAGGAAACCCATATCCGCAAACAACCACTGCAGCTCCCCATCTACGCTGTAGTCCTCCAGCTTCGTATCTCCCAGTAAGTGTACACGGCTGTTAACATCGCGACCGGATACGTTCTTTACTGGAATCAGGAGATCGGGGCTGAAACCAAAGATATCAGGATCAGTAAGGAAGTCATCCAGAGCATCAGCGGGAATTCCAAACATATCACTCAGGGCATTTTTGAAACCAATTAAACCATTGAGCGGGTCAAAAAACTCACCTGCAGGCACACCCAGCTCAGACAAATCGCTAATTGCCTTGGTGTCCAGGTAAATTGGCACAGCGCTGGTAGGCGCAGAGTCTTCCTCGTACCAGCGTCCGCGTAGTGTGAACTCGCCATTTTCAGAAAATACAGAACGCAATGAGGCGCGCAGAGCCAGTGACTCCGTAGTGCCAGGATCGTCGGCGCCGTCGGCCAGTCCGTTGTCTATATAGCCGTCTCGCTCTGATGCCTGGACAACGAATCGCCCCATCAGACGCTCATCACCCTCACCAAAGAAAGGCACATTCACCAAACCCCGTGCCTCATAGGCATCATAATTTCCCGCTGTAAAATCACCCAGTGCTTCAAAAGAGGCCTCTGGTCTCTTCCAGATAAGATTCATCGCCCCGCCGGTTGCATTGCGACCATACACGGTGCCGACAGGGCCCAGGGCTATTTCCATGCGCTCCAGGTCATAAAACTGGCCGTCGTAGGACTGTTGATCAAACTTGAACAGACCATTGACATGCCTGGCCACCGGAGACTGCGCACTGAAGGCCTCCGAAATTCCGCGTATTGAAATTTCAGCGCCTTCGTTGGTGCTGGCCCCCTTGACGATGGCATTCGGCGTAAGTCTCATCGTTTCATATACATCGGTGATATTAGCCATTTCCATTTTTTCGGCATTGAAAGCAGCGACCGAGCCCGCAACGTTTTGCAGTTTTTCCACGCGCTTGCCTATGGTTACAACAATCTCCAACACTCTGTCCTCGGGGGGGACCTCGTCGGCACCGACTGACATGGGCGCCAGTGCCACCGATGCAATGATTGACCCGACAAGGGCTAGAGGACTGCGCAACATCAAGGGAAACTTCGCCATTTCATTCTCCTGTAAATAAGATTATTTCCAACACAAAACTCACGCTAGCACATTATAGTTAGTTAATCTAACTAATTATAATAATACTTGTCACTGGCCAGTAGTGTGGCGGCACAAGCTGATCTGCCGAACACGCCCAGGCATCCATGTCTTTAAGATACGACCCGCCCCTTGAATAAATCTATAGAACAGGTCCGCCACAATACGGTCCTTGACCTAAGTCAATGTAGGGGGCAAAGCTTCTCTGCTTAAGTAACTCACACTGTTGGCTTTTTTTACATCGGATATTCGACGGATGCATGTCACAAATGTGCAGATAAATGATAGCAAGATGGATACACAAACAACAAATGGAGATCGCTATGACATTAGAAAAACGCCTGGTTTCATGCATTGTAGGACTCGTTGTAACGACAGGTTACGCCAATCCGCTTAGTGCCCAGGACTCCATTCGCCAGCTGGAAGAAGTCCTGGTAACGGCGCAAAAAAGAGAACAGCGATTGCAGGATGTGCCCATTTCTATTACGGCACTGAAAGGCGATTTTCTCGAACAGACCAACACCAGAGACTTTGCGGGCATTGCAAAAATTACTCCCGGCCTGTTTATAAGCGACACACCCGATGGTTTTGCGCAGGGCATCAGTATACGTGGCGTCGGTGCCCTACCCTTTGCCCTTGGGTTCAGGCCGCCCGTCACGATTTTTCTGGATGATCGGGCGCTGAGCAGTCTGGACTCGGCGTTTAATAATTTAATGGATGTGGAGCGTATAGAAATACTGAAGGGGCCGCAGGCGACGCTTTATGGCAAAGAGGCTTCTTCAGGAGCCATTGTAATCAGTACAGTAAAGCCGGCCCTCAACATTTTTGAAGGGGGCGTGGACCTGGAATTTGCCGATCATGGAAAGCAGGAGTATCGCGGCAAGCTAAACCTGCCACTGGGTGATAAGTTTGCGCTACGGGTAAGTGCCTACCACAGTGAATTTGACGGTGAAATCGAGAATATACTGACGGGAAAAGAGCGCTCGGCTAAAAACTATGGTGGTCGAATGCGGTTACTCTATCAGGCCAGCGAGGATCTCGAGATAATTTTCAGCCAGGACTACCACTCCAGCGAAGTGCGCGACGAGGTGTTTGAGCGTGTCAGCTATGGCGCGGTCAGTCTGCTAGAGGACAGGCAGGCACTTATTACCCTGCCTGCTGACCCGTTCGATGAAAAAGTCGAAGCTATAATGGGAGTGGGTCGGGATGCAATCGCCAAAAATAGCCTGCTCAGCATAAACTGGAATATCAGCGATCACTGGAATACCACCTATGTGGGGGGCATCAGCTCCTGGGACAGGCAACTGAATCAGGGAGACCCCCTGGCCGTTGATGTGGAAGTGATTCTGCCAGACTTTTCAAGATCAATCGTCACTGCAGGCACCGCAACCGGCGGCGATGGCGGTGCCTTGCCGTTTCTTGTTCTTCCCTTCCACTCAGATGGCTCTCCTGACAATGAGGAAAGCTACTCGCATGAACTCCGCCTCGCCTATGAAAGCGACTCTCTCAGCTCCCTGTACGGCGCCTACTACAGCAATACCGACCTGGCCACCAGCCAGTCCCTGCTGGTGCACGTCGCCTCTGTTAACATCAATCTTGGCGTCACTCCGGTAAAATTCCTCGACACCACAGACTGGTCCGTCTTTACCCACCAAACCTGGCACGCAAACGAGCAGTGGGACCTGGTGCTGGGCCTGCGCTACGGAGAAACAGAAAAGGATGACCGCAATCTCACCTCACGGTTTACCGGCCTGTTTGGCGACGGCACGCTCCCGGTAGGCCCCAAACAAAGTGATACCTGGAGCAATTTCAGCACCAGCTTAAAACTTGTTTACGCCGCTTCTGATAATATAAGTTTCTACGGTGGCTATGCCCAGGGATACAAACCCGGCGGTTTCAACTCGGACCCCACGATAGAAGCCTACGATGAAGAGACCACCATAAACTATGAGATGGGCATGAAGGGCCGGTTTCTGGACAACACCCTACAACTTAACGCAGCTGTTTACTATCAAACCTATGACGATTATCAAGTACGCTCCTTTAACGAGGAAACAGGGGGTGTTACCAGCATATTTAACAATGCCGCTTCCGTTGAAGTATCAGGCGTAGAGGCCGATTTTGTCTTGGCAACATCAGCTCACCTGACCTTATCTGGCGCCTTTTCCTATATCGACTCGCGCTATGATGATTATGAGAACGTGGATTGCAGCGACACACAAAAAATAGCTGTAGCCAATGCGGGTGGTGCCAGCGCTGCCGGTTGTAGCGTAGAGGATGGCATACTATCGCAAGATCTGAGCGGTAAGCGAGTTGCACAAAACAGTCCTCTTACCGCCAACCTGAATGCACAGTGGGATGCCGGTTTCGCCAACGGCATGGGGTGGTTCCTGCGGGGTGAAGTGGCCTACACCGACGACTACAACGGCCTGACGACACTTGATCCACTAACAAACCAAGATGAGAAAACTTTATTGGCAGCCAGCGCCGGCCTTAAAGCGGCAAACGGAAGTTGGGCGGTTACCGTCTATGGCAAGAATCTGGCGAATGAGGATTATGCCAGCACCTTTTTGCCCGGTCGCGATGGACTGGGTGGTTATACGGCCTACAAGGGGCCAGGAAGAACGATCGGTGTAACCGGGAGGTACAACTTCTAGCAACTTCCTATTCTCGGCTGCGCAGGCAGTGCCTGCATCAGTTATACCGGTGGGAAAACTCCCACCGCAGCTTTCGCAACAAGCGTTTTATAACATCTGCTCATCAAGCCAGTCGAACATGCGTTGTTCCGCAATGGCCATGGCGCCGGTCTGGCAGTGAACCAGGCCCGTATCCTCAGCATCGAACAGCATGTATTCTTTTTCAGTTTTTAGTGCTTCAAAGAGCTTTGGCCCCTGCCCTTTGGAGAACTCCTCTGCGGCACCATCCATAACCAGAACCTTACACTTGATCTGGTCGACATAGGGTTTGGTGCTGTATGCCTTGAGCTTGTGGATAAAGTCCGCAGGTGATGTAGCACCAAATTTCCAGATACCATCGGCCAGCCCCCAGCGTGGACCGGGCTCATTCATCATGGTCTGTTGCACCACATTATTGAATGCCTCAGGATTTGCAAAAGCCAGTCCGGCAAAGTCAGGCGTAAGCACTTTTTCCATTCCCTCATACCAGTCGAGAACACCGGGGTTTGCAATACAAACCGCCAGACGCTTTTCAAATGCTGCTGCCCGTGGAGCGAGGTAGCCACCGAAGCTCAGGCCTTTCAGGATGACCCTGTTGGGATCTACACCGGGCATTTGCAAGGCCACATCAACCACGGGTTTTATGACGTTTTCCCAATCGGGACGAAACTTGAGGTTTTGCAGACGCAGGGGCAGCCCCTGTCCTGGTCCGTGAAAAGCCAGCACATGATAGCCGCGCATAATGGCGCCTTCCCAGGCCCATTTCGTTTCTTCCGGCCAGGCATGCATCCCCTGGTGCATAATTAAAACAGGCGCCTTTGTATCTGCCACCGGTGATCGATAAAAATGCGCAGGCAGTGTAGTGCCCTCATAGGGAATCTCTATCGCTTTTCCCGGAATTTTCAGTAATTTCAGCGCCTTCTCATAGGCGTTACGACTGGCGAGAGTAGCCTTCTTGAGTCGTGGCCCATCCTCCTCCAGAAAATGAATCAGTGCGGCCCGGTAGTAGTTAGCTGCCCGCAGGTAGCCTTGTCCAGAACTGAGCTTGTGTCCGCGTTTATAGCTGGTCTCGGCAACTGCCTCCACCCGCTCAGCCAACGCGTTCCATTCAGTAAACCAGGAGTCATCGCTATTGACGTCGATACGCATGGCCACGTCCAGGCATTCACTTACCTCGGAACTGCGCTGGCCCGCCTGTCCGAGATACCACAGCAGTTGATTATCCATGATGGCATCACCCATCATTCCCAGCTGCCACCAGGTGCGTTCGAACTGATCGTCCATGGACCTACCGGCTTTGCTCAAATCAAATTTTTGAGTGACTTCTGGCCCCTCCCCTTCCGCCCAGCTGATAGACGGGGCAAGAGCTGCCGAGCCACCAACCAGAGCGGCCAGGCCCATTATTGCTTCACGACGATTAAAATCTTTCATTGCTGATGATCCTTAGCGGTAAAATGTTTTGAAATGGCCCTGAAGCCGGTTAGAAGTTCCTGTTTCAGGTCATGAACCGTCGCTCCCGGCCAGACACCGGTCTTAACAATTACAATCTGGTCTTTTGGATTAACCCATATAAACTGGCCAAAAACACCCTCCGCATCATAGGTCCCATCTTCATAGGCCCACCACTGGAATCCATAACCAAAATCGGGCTGGGTCTCGCGTACATTGCCATAGGCCACATGCTCTCCATCCGGCGTAGACGATGCTTTAACCCAGCCTTCCGGCAACAGGCGAGTACCGTTCCATACACCATCTTGTAACATCAGCTGTCCAATTCGGGCATAGTCTCTGGCGGAGGCGTTAATACCGATACTGGAAAATTCATCGCCATTGTTGCTATCGAGCAGCCAATAGGCATCGTGCTCCATGCCCAGCTTGGACCATAGCTTTTCATGTAGATAATTGGACAGGGATTTTCCCACGGCGGAAGACACAACCCAACCAAGCACCTGTGTTTCACCGGATGAGTAGTTAAAAACCGTACCCGGCTTGTGCACACGGGGCAGGGTTGTCATGAAGTGATTCGCAGACATCTGGTTCATGATAATGGACGCACCGGAGAAGCGGGCAATATCCGAAGTCCTGGAAGTATACTTTTCGCTCCACTTAACACCGGAAGACATTTGTAATAAATGCTTTACACTGGCGCCATCATAGCCCGTACCCTTGAGTTCTGGCACGTATTTGGTCACCGGATCTTCGATGGATTCTATTGCGCCCTCGCCCACCGCAATGCCCGCCAGCAGGCCAACAATAGACTTGGCCATGGAAAATGACGTGAGGTGTGTTGATTCAGTGGTTCCCTGCAGGTATTGCTCGTGCACCAGAACCCCTTTATGAACAACGACCAAAGACGTGGAGTGATTACGCGCCACCAGCTCATCGATCGTATAGGTTTTACCCTGCCACTGGTAGCTGATATCTGATCCTGCTATAGAC
The DNA here is from genome assembly GCA_030591305.1 of Pseudomonadota bacterium. The sequence goes on along the minus strand of JAUVBI010000108.1, from coordinate 1,937 downwards.
TCCCAATCGAAGTGGTGGATTAAACCCGCTCGTGGAATTATTCGTGTGGGAAATTTCTCCGACATTGTTCTCAAGCCCACCAGGCGATTGGGCAAGGCCGTGGCACCTGCACGTCCCGCCACCGCGGGATGCGTTTTAGGTGGAGCGGCTTGCTTGGACACCTTGTCTTGCGCTATAACGCTGGAGCCGCCAAGCGACAGACTCAGGACTACAAGCAGCCCTGCTATCATAGCTAACGGTGCCTCACTGCAGTTTTTTGACGACCTGATGGCAGGCCTGTTTCCTATAAAAACTGAATTCATCAAATATCTCCCTTCTATCCTCATTGGCATTAGGGCGCCAGTAATTGCCCGCAAGTACATAGTTAATCTATTTAACTTTAATTCTGGATTCATTGTAAAGCTATTTTAGCTGTACAATGAATTCTTGTTTGGCAGCATCCAAGCCAACGCCTGTTGCAATCTCCCGCGGTTAGTTCAGGGGTTCTTGCACCGTCTCGTTTAAGGGCAAAGATTTTCATAAACTTCTTGCATCTCACCTTCCATTATAGTTAAGCTAGTTAACTATACTAATTTGGAAGGGTTCGCCTGTAATATCGGGGCGGCTTCTGGACATCACTATTCTGGAGCGAAGAAATGTTATTAAACGGTAAAGTTGCGGTGGTTACTGGCGCGGGGTCTGGCATTGGAGAGGCTACGGCTGAACTATTTGCCAGTGAAGGTGCAAACGTAGTTCTGCTCGCAAGGACAAAGTCCTCACTGGATAAGGTGGTAGCGAGAATTGAGGAGAGCGGCGGTTCAGCGTCTTCCTATAGCCTGGATGTCAGTATCACTGCCGATGTTGAGAAAGTTTTCAGTACAATAGAAAACGATCATGGACCGATAGATATCCTGATAAATGCAGCGGGCGTTTTCTTCCCCACGCCTGGCGGGAAAATGGAAGAGAAGGTTTGGCGCGGGATGCTCGATGTCAATCTGGGTGGCACAATTAATACCTGTAATGCTGTACTGCTCGGAATGAAGGCCAGAGAGGCTGGCCAGATTGTCAACATCTCATCCATGTCTGGTGTGGTAGCCGGTGCCATGTACAGTATTTACGGCGCCTCCAAAGCGGGCGTTCTTATGTTGTCCAAGTGTCTGGCGGCAGAATTTGCACCCTTTGGCATTCACATCAATATCATCGCCCCCGGTAATACCTCAACGCCCATGAACAATGATATTAGAACACTGCCTGAAAATGCCGAGATGATGAAGGTAATAGACGCATCGACACCCAGTAAGCGCAATTTTTCTGAACCAATCGACATCGCGCGCTCTGCCTTGTTCCTGGTTTCCGAAGCTGGAGCGCCCTACTACGGCTCTGTATTGCTAGCCGATGAAGGACAGTCACTGGAAGTGGAATAAACAGTGCGCTCCGTTTTGTGGCAGGACTGCACAGGGGCGCGAGTTAATATTTTTATTTATCTCTTCGAGCGCAGAAGGTTAACGGATTATTTTACATAGAGCACAACCACAAAAATTCTGCCCCGAATAAGCGATAGGATTCATAATGACGACTGCAGAACAAGAAGTTCTTACTTCCCACGAAAGCACCAATAGCAATATAAAATCACTGCTAGTCTATGGCGTGATCTTTGCGGCTATCGCTTTGTTCTCATCGCTACGCTCGCCAGATGAGCCCTACGGCATACTCAGCCTGATACCTGTCTGTTTTACCATCGTTACCGCCATACTTACACGCAGGGCACTTGAACCTCTTCTCGCCGGCGTGATCGCGGGTATTTTGTTACTGGACCCGACCAACCTGTTCACCCAATTGGGCAGCATCTCAAGCAATGCCTTTAAAAATGAGACTGTCATCTGGATCATTCTTGTATGTGGCATGATGAGCGGCATAATCGTTATGCTGGAGCGCGGCGGCAGCGTGCTCAGCTTTGG
>JAUVBI010000282.1 GCA_030591305.1 Pseudomonadota bacterium | reverse complement strand
AGGTCCAGAAACGCAAAAAGGCAGCTTGGGCTGCCTCGATTGAAGTAACTATATCGAGAATTTCACTGTGTGGCAAACCTTCCTCGGGAATAGGAGCAATTTGCGTTTAGACCGAGTAGAATAGCGCCCCTGAAATAAATCACAGCGACAAATACGCAGAGGAAATGAACGTGGATATTATCGATACAATCAAACAGCAAATTGAGGACAACAACGTTCTGCTTTATATGAAGGGCTCGCCCAACCAGCCACAGTGTGGGTTCTCAGCGCGCACCGTGGAGGCATTGAAGGGCTGCGGCGAACGATTCGCCTATGTGGATATTTTGTCGGACCCCGATGTGCGCGCAAATCTGCCAAAATATGCCAACTGGCCGACCTTCCCCCAGTTGTGGGTAGGTGGTGAGCTGGTCGGCGGCTGTGATATTGTCACCGAGATGTTCGAAAAAGGTGAGTTGCAGACCCTGATCAAGGAGTCTGTAGCGGCGCAGACAGAAGATTCATAACAGTCATTAATTTAGCAACAGGAGTATAGAGCCATGGGCGTTTTAGTCGGCAAGCCAGCACCGGATTTTGATGTAGCGGCAGTCATGGGCAGCGGTGAAATAGTAGATTCATATAAGCGGTCTGAGGCCATGGCCGGCAAGTATGGCCTGGTGTTCTTTTACCCCCTGGATTTCACTTTCGTGTGCCCCTCGGAGCTGATTGCCCTGGATCACCGCATGGACAAGTTTCGCGAGTTGGGGGTGGAAGTGGTAGCGGTGTCTATCGACTCACAGTTCACCCACAATGCCTGGCGCAACACACCCATAGACAAGGGTGGAATCGGCGCAGTTAGCTACACCATGGCTGCTGACGTCAATCACGATATCTGCCGCTCCTACGACGTGGAAACCGCTGATGGCGTTGCCTTCCGCGGTGCGTTTATTATCGACAAGGCCGGTGACGTGCGTTCGCAGCTGATTAACGACCTTCCCCTGGGTCGCAATATCGATGAGTTGATTCGTCTGGTTGAGGCGCTGCAGTTCACCGATGAGCACGGTGAAGTTTGTCCTGCGGGCTGGAACAAAGGCGACAAAGGTATGGATGCGTCACCGGATGGTGTTGCCGCTTACCTGTCGGAGAATTCCGAAGCGCTGTAGTGGGTTGCATTGCAGTAGTTGGAACTTAGCTTCAGAATGGAACAGTAAGAGGGCTTTTGTCTGTGCGACAGGCCTTACCAGACCGTCTGAGGCCATGGATGGCCGAGGCGAGCCCGCATGGAGCGTCTGTTGCGTGTCTGGTAAGGCCTGTCGCACAGGCAGAAGTCCGTTAGCGTCCAACCCAAGCTATAATGCATAGCGACACTCTATCTCAGACACTAGCACATACCGGGTCGGCTTCAGGTATAATCCCCGTTCTGTTATTTGTGGTTTGGACGCAATGGACATCAAGGCATATATGGAGGCGCTGGGGCGCTCTGCCCGGGCGGCATCGAGGGTGGTGGCGGCCTCATCTACCTCGGTCAGAAATCAGGCATTGCTCGCGGCGGGTGATGCGCTTGACCGTGCCCGTAGCGAATTGGCACAGGCCAATGAGCAGGATCTTGAAAAAGGTCGTGCCAACGGTCTCTCTGCGCCCCTGATGGACCGACTTGAACTTACTCCCGCACGTATAGACACCATGCTGGAGGGGCTGGCCCAGGTGGCGGCACTGGCCGACCCGGTGGGCAGTATCAGTGACTTGAAATTCATGCCCAGCGGCATCCAGGTGGGGCGCATGCGTGTGCCTCTGGGGGTGGTGGGTATCATTTACGAATCCCGTCCCAATGTCACCGTGGATGCGGCCAGTCTGTGCCTGAAATCGGGGAATGTCACTATTCTCAGGGGCGGCTCGGAAGCTTTGGCGTCCAACTGTGCCATTGCCAAATGCTTGAGTGCCGGTTTGCGCTCTGTAGGGCTGCCCGAGGCCGCTGTTCAGGTTGTAGAGACCGCCGACAGGGCTGCGGTAGGCGAGTTGATCACCATGCCCGACTATGTCGATGTCATTATTCCACGGGGTGGGAAGAGCCTGATCGAGCGCATCAGTGCCGATGCCCGAGTGCCGGTCATCAAACACCTGGACGGTGTCTGTCATGTCTATATAGACGACAGCGCAGACCATGATATGGCCGTGGATATTTCTCTCAATTCCAAAACCCAGCGCTATGGCACCTGCAATACTATGGAGACCTTGCTGGTAGCCGAGGGTAATGCAGCCGCGATTTTGCCGCAGTTGGCCGCCCGCTATGCCGAGGCGGGTGTTGAGCTTCGCGGCTGTGAGAAAGCGCGGGCAGTGCTGCCCAACATTAACGCCGCCACCGAACAGGACTGGTACGAGGAATACTTGGGCCCTATTTTGGCCGTGCGCGTGGTGCAGGGTCTGGAGCAGGCTATCGATCATATCAATACCTACGGCTCCGCGCACACGGATACCATTGTCACCACAGACCACGGCCACGCCATGCGCTTTCTGCGCGAGGTGGACTCCAGCTCGGTGATGATCAATGCTTCCACCCGGTTTGCCGATGGCTTTGAGTATGGCCTGGGCGCCGAGATTGGCATTTCAACGGATAAGCTGCATGCCCGGGGCCCGGTCGGCCTTGAGGGTCTGACGTCCCAGAAGTACGTGGTTTTTGGTGAGGGGCAGGTTCGCAGTTGAGCAGTGGACCACTCAGTCCCGTTGGTGTCTTTGGCGGCACATTCGATCCCATTCACTATGGCCATTTGCGCTCTGCCCTGGAGTTGATTGAGTGCCTGGGGCTGGAGCAGTTGCGTTTGATGCCCTGTGCGCAGCCACCTCACAGGGACGCCGCTGTTTGCAGCGCAGTACAGCGGGTGGCGATGTTGGAGCTGGCCGTGGCGGGTGAGTCACAGCTATTGTGTGATGCACGGGAGCTACAGCGTGAGGGTTTGTCCTATACTATCGACAGCCTGACAGAACTGCGCGGTGAACTGGGTGAAGATAAAAGCCTGAGTTTGATTATGGGCTGTGACGCCTTGCTTAAGATAGACACATGGCATCGATGGCCGGAACTACTGGACTGGGCGCATATTGTGGTGATTGCCCGGCCGGGTTGGCGTTTGCCTCACAGTGGCCCGGTTGCACAGTGGATTGAAAAGCATGGTCAGCAGGATGTGGGTTGCCTGGCCCAGCGTGCGGCGGGCAGTTTTTTTATTAAGGAATTACGGCCATTGGATATCTCGTCGACCGAGATTCGTGCGCTGATCGCGGCGGGGCGTTCGGTGAGGTATCTTCTGCCGGAGTCAGTTTTGGACTATATTGAAAGCCATCGTCTGTATTTACAGGCATAAGAGATGGATAATGAGAGAAATATACGACATGAAACAGAAATTAACACACAGTGGAAGCAGCGAGCTCTATGAAACCTGAAACACTCAAGCAATTGGCCGAAGAGGCCCTGGATGACCTGAAAGGAATAAACATTGTGAGCCTGGATGTATCGGCGCTCACCGATGTGATGGACTATATTGTTATTGCCACTGGCAGTTCCAATCGCCATGTCAAATCCCTGGCCAGCAACGTCTCGGTGGAGGCCAAGAAACAGGATGTTCACCCCCTGGGTATTGAAGGCGAGCGGGCCGGCGAGTGGGTATTGGT
>JAUVBI010000049.1 GCA_030591305.1 Pseudomonadota bacterium | reverse complement strand
TCACTCAGCTTCCCCATCAACTGCGTGGGATGGGGATCGACGCAGTTGATGGCATTTTATTGGATTTAGGTGTTTCCAGTCCGCAGTTGGATGACAGCGAGCGCGGTTTCAGCTTTATGAATGATGGGCCACTGGACATGCGCATGGATACGACCAGCGGCGACACCGCTGCCCAGTGGTTGGCTGTGGCGCCCGAAAGCGACATCGCCCGCGTGCTTCGAGACTACGGTGAGGAGCGATTTTCCAGGCGTATCGCCGCTGCAATCGTGAGTGCCAGGAAGGAGGAGCCCATTGATACCACCGCCAGGCTGGCCCGGATAGTCAGCGAGGCGAACCCTCGGTGGGAAAAACACAAACACCCTGCAACGCGCTCCTTCCAGGCCATTCGAATACACGTCAACCGTGAGCTGGATGACCTGAAGGATCTTCTGGCGGTGGCGATTGACCTGCTTCGCGTTGGCGGCAGACTGGTGGTGATCAGCTTTCACTCTCTGGAGGACAGGTTGGTCAAGCGCTATATGCGGGACATGGCCAGGGGCGAAAAAATTCCCCGGGGTGTCCCTGTGCTGGATTCGGAGCTCAATCGGCGCATGAAGCTCGTGGGTAGGGCCGTAAAGGCGGGCGTTGATGAAGTGGCGGACAATGTCAGGGCAAGAAGTGCAGTCATGCGTGTGGCGGAAAAAATCAGCTGATGGGTGTGGGGCGAACAGGGGTGGCTAAACAGGGATGATATCTGCAGCTGCACAGAGGCGGTCGGACAAGGGCGTAAAGCTGGCATGGATAAATGCCAGCGTTTTGTGCCTGATTGTTATTTCTTCCTTCGGCGTTATCCAGACATCCCACGCCTGTCGGCAATTATATGCTCAGCTTCAGATTCTGGAGGCCTCTCGGTGGTATATGGAGGAGGACCTGGGCCGGCTATTGTTGGAGCAAAGTACCTGGGCCTCCCATTATCGCGTTGAAAAGGTCGCTGTGCGTGACTTGGGAATGCAGCCGCCAGTGATAAGCAGAGTGAAGGTTTTTGTCCAATGAGCAGGGTGAGCCCCAAGCCGGTGTCGCCCTGGCGTTTTTATCTGGTGCTGGTCATTTTATGCTCCATGTTGGCTCTGCTGACAGGCCGGATACTCTCGCTGCAGGTTCTGGATACCGACAGGGGTTACCAGTTTTTGCAGGGCCAGGGAGAGATGCGCTCGGTGCGCACGGTGGAAATCCCGGCCTACCGGGGAATGATCTCTGATCGGCGGGGTGAGCCCCTGGCGGTCAGCACACCGGTGGTTTCCATCTGGGCCAACCCGAAAATATTGCAACAGTCTGAGCATTTGCCTGAGTTGGCCGAGGTGCTGGGTATGACACTGGAGGGCCTCACCACCAAGCTGGCTCGCTACAAGGGCAAGCAGTTTATGTATCTGCAGCGCCACCAGGTGCCCGCCGCTGCGAGGACAGTATTGGAAAAACGAATCAGGGGCGTGTACGGCGAGCGCGAGTATCGCCGTTTCTATCCGGCGGGAGAAGTTGCCGCACACCTGGTCGGTTTTACCAATGTGGATGATGAGGGTATTGGCGGCCTGGAGCTGGCCTATAACGACTGGCTGACAGGGTCCTCCGGCAAGAAAAAAATCATCAAGGACCTGCACGGGGATGTGGTTCGCGATATTGGTGTGTTGCAGGAAGCTCGCCCGGGTAAGAACCTGACCCTGAGTATAGACCTGCGGCTACAACACCTGCAGCACCGGGAGCTGCAAAAGGCAGTGGCACTCAACGGTGCTGCCTCCGGCTCTATTGTGACCCTGGATGCCAGGACCGGGGAGGTGCTGGCCATGGTGAATTATCCCGTATACAACCCCAATAATCGCAAGGGCATGAAGCCCTCCCATATGCGCAACCGCGCTATGACCGATGTCTACGAGCCCGGTTCCACCATGAAGGCGCTCACCCTGGTGGCGGCATTGGAGAGTGGGCAGTACACAACCGAAACAATGATAGATACCACGCCGGGCACCATTCGCGTGGGTAGAAAGTTGTTGCGAGACCCGCGTAATTACGGCGAAATCAGTGTTTCCCGGGTGGTGGAAAAATCCAGTCAGGTGGGCATTACCAAGATCGCCCAGGACATCGGCCACGAGCCTATATGGAATGTATTCAGCCGCTTTGGCTTCGGTCAGTCCCCTGGAACTGGTTTTCCCGGTGAGAGTGGTGGGCTATTGCCAACGCGGCCCAAATGGCACGCCATAGAAAAAGTCACTCTGGCCTTTGGTTACGGCTTGACGGCCACGCCACTGCAAATCGCCCATGCTTTCAGTATTTTTGCCAATGCAGGGTCTGATCAGCCGGTTTCCCTGCTGGCACTGGAAGGTGATCAGTTTCCGGGAAACCCTGTGATAGCGCCGCAACTGGCGAGAGAGGTGCTACAGGTCTTGTATGCCGTCACCGGTAAGTATGGCACCGCGAAAAAAGCGCGAATCCCGGGGTATCGGGTGGGCGGGAAGACCGGTACTGTCCATAAGGTGGGGCCGGGGGGTTACATTGATGATTCCTATGTGGCCCTGTTTGTCGGCGTGGCACCCATCGACAACCCCAGGATTGTGACTGTTGTCGTGATCAATGAGCCAAAGGGTGAGTTCCATGGTGGTGGCTCCGTTGCTGCCCCTGTATTTTCCACTGTGGTAGAGGGCGCATTGCGCCTGCTCAACGTGCCCCCCAGCGAAGCTGAGATCGTTGTTGCCTCCGGGCAGTCGTCAAAACAGTTGCCAAAAGCGGGAGCTGCCTGATGATCTCAATACCGCAGTACGCCCCTGAAATGCCATTGTCGGACTTACTGTGTTTCTCCGATTCTCTCGATAATGATGTATTGGTGCGAGGCATTCAAATTGACAGCCGGCGCATACGGCCGGGAGACCTGTTTCTGGCCGTTTCCGGTGACAGCTATGACGGCAGGCAATTTATAGAGCAGGCGGTGGCAAACGGTGCGGTTGCGGTACTGGCGGAGCCCCCGGTGTCGGGTTTTGTTGATGAACTCTGCGTGCCCGTGCTGGAACAGCCCGAGCTGCAGCAAGATATCGGTGTTATTGCGGCAAAACTATACGGCCAGCCGAGTCGCGCGCTGCACATGGTCGGGGTGACAGGTACCAACGGTAAAACCACCACGAGTTGGCTGGCTGCGCAACTGGCCAGGTCCATGGGTAAGAGCTGTGGTGTTATCGGCACCCTGGGGGCCACTCTGGGTGATGATGTGGGTGAGGCGGCAAATACCACTCCCGATGCGGTATCCCTGCAACGACAGCTATCCGACTGGCGGGATCGCAATGTGGCCTGTGTATGCATGGAGGTTTCCTCCCATGCCCTGGTACAGGGACGGGTCAATGGGGTGGATTTTGAAACGGCGGTGTTTACCAATCTTTCTCGGGATCATCTGGACTATCACGGCACCATGGCGGCCTATGGCCGGGCGAAATTGCAGCTGTTTGTGACGCAGGGTCTGGCTCACGCAGTAGTCAACCTGGATGATGCGTTCAGTGCTGAGCTGTTGTCCATGATAGAGGGTAACACCCGTGTGCTGACCTACTCTGCCAGCGGTAATCCCGCGGCGGATGTTGTTATCTCCGATACCAAATTTCACCGCGGTGGTGTTACCGCACAACTGTGCAGCCCCTGGGGAAGCGGCGAGTTTTCCAGCCCATTGGCAGGTGATTTTAACCTGGCGAATCTGGCTGCCGCAATTTCTGCCGTGGCCTTAATAACAAATGATTTTGCAGCGCTATTGCTGGCGGTAGAAAAGCTCATTGCCGTACCCGGGCGGATGCAGCTTATCCCCAATAATCGCGACCTCCAGCTTGTGGTGGATTATGCCCACACACCGGATGCCCTGGAGCATGCATTGCAAGCACTCAGGCCGCACGTTTCGGGCCGTTTGATAACGGTCTTTGGCTGCGGCGGCGACAGGGACAGTGGCAAGCGTGCCATTATGGGCCGTATTGCCAGTAATCTGTCTGACCTGAGTATCGTCACCAGTGACAACCCTCGAAGCGAAGATCCGCTGTTGATTATGCGAGATATTGAAGCCGGTTGCAGTGGTGATTACACCCTGGTGGTGGATCGTGCAGAAGCGATTACCAAAGCTCTGCGCGAGGCGCAGGCGGGTGATTGTGTGCTGGTTGCTGGCAAGGGGCATGAAGATTATCAAATAGTTGCTGGCCAGCGGTTGCATTTCAGTGATGAGGAGCAGGTTCTTAGAGCGCTGGCACAGGGGCTGGCATCATGATGCGTTCCTGGTCACTGTCTGAGTTACAAGACCCCTTACACGCCAGTCTCACAGGGTCTGACTGCATAATTTCTGGTGTTTCCATAGATAGTCGCGAAGTCAGGCCCGGCGAGTTGTTTGTCGCCCTGCGTGGAGAGAATTTTGATGGCCACGATTACCTGGGGCAGGTTGAAACTGCGGGTGCGGCCGCTGCACTGATCAGCGGTGACACCCACTCGGCTCTGCCGGTACTTAATGTAGAGGATACGCAAAAGGCACTGGGTTTATTGGGAGCCTACAACCGCAACACTTTTGACGGTGCATTGATTGCCATTACCGGCAGTGGCGGCAAAACAACCGTCAAAAACATGGTGCACGCCGTACTGTCACAAAAAGGCTGCACCCTCGCTACCCACGGCAACTATAACAATGAAATTGGTGTGCCACTGACGCTGCTTGAGTTGTGCCCCGAGCATGAATTTGCAGTGGTGGAAATGGGTGCAGCCAGGGTGGGGGATATTTCCTGGCTGGTAGAGCTGGGTCGGCCCTCGGTGGCTGTACTGCTGAATGCCATGCCCGCCCACCTGTCGAGCTTCGGCAGTGTAGAGGAAGTGGCCCGGGCAAAGGGTGAAATTTTTGATAGCCTGACGGCGGGCGATATTGCCATTTTTAATGCAGACCAGACCTGGGCTGCGCAGTGGCGAGCTCGGGCTGGTGAGGCCAGAGTTCTGGATTTCAGTATGCTCGGGTCGGCTGCCGTGTGTGCGACTGCAGTCAAGATCAAGGGCATATCGGGCACTGAGTTTATTGCTACCACCCCCGAGGGTGATTTTCCCGTGAGTTTGCAATTGCCGGGTCGGCACAATGTGGCCAATGCCCTGGCGGCCATTGCTGTGGGTATCGGCTGTGGCATCTCCATTGTAGACATTCAGCAGGGTCTGGCTTCTGCTGCCCCTGTGGCCGGGCGCCTGGCCAGGGTTGAGGCGCGTGGTGGAGCGGTACTTATCGATGATTGCTATAACGCTCAGCCGGGCTCGGTCAAGGCGGCTATCGACCTGCTGGCGCTGGCGGACGGCAAGCGCACACTGGTACTGGGGGCGATGAAGGAATTGGGCCGAGACAGTGAGGCCCTACATATAGAGGTGGCCAAGTACGCCAAAAATGCGGGCATCGAACAGCTGTGGGGTGTGGGGGATGAATTGAAATCTGCCATAGGCGCCTTTGGTGAGGGTGGTCATTTTTTTGCAGATCGGCAGGTGGCTATTGACTCTCTTGTGGGCGCTTTTACAGAAGACGATACCGTTCTTGTCAAGGGCTCGCGCAGTGCCGGTATGGAAACTGTGCTGGCCGCCATCGCCGCAGATACGCCGGTCACAGGAGCTTAGGGTATGTTGTTATTTCTCGCCGAGTACTTGACCCAATACGAGACCAGTTTTCAGGTTTTTCAGTATCTTACACTGCGTGGAATTCTCGCTGCTGGTACTGCGCTGGCCATTTCGATGCTGGTGGGCCCGGCCATGATTCGCCGCCTGAACTATCACCAGGTGGGCCAGGTAATTCGTTCCGACGGGCCGGAAAGTCACTTCAGCAAAGCGGGTACACCCACCATGGGCGGCGCACTCATTCTGGTTGCCATCGCGGTGAGTACTCTTTTGTGGGCCGATTTACGCAACTCCTATGTCTGGATAGTGCTGGGTGTCACGGCGGTGTTCGGTGCGGTGGGTTGGGTGGATGACTACCGCAAGGTTATTGAAAAGGATTCACGCGGTCTGCCTGCCCGCTGGAAATACCTGTGGCAATCCATAGCGGGTCTGGCCGCTGCGCTTTATCTTTATCTGGCCTTTGATACCCCGGTAACCACCGAGCTGTACCTGCCCTTTTTCAAGGACTTTGCCTGGCAGATGGGGCCGTTGTTTATTTTGCTGACCTACTTCGTCATTGTAGGCTCAAGCAATGCGGTAAACCTTACCGATGGCCTGGACGGCCTGGCTATTTTACCCACTGTCCTGGTGGGCACGGCGCTGGGTATTATTGCCTACCTGACCGGCCACGTGGACTTCGCCGACTATCTGAATATTCCCTATGTGGCAGGCAGTGGAGAGCTGGCTGTATTTTGCGGCGCGATGGCGGGGGCCGGCCTGGGTTTTTTATGGTTTAACACCTATCCCGCACAGGTGTTTATGGGTGATGTGGGCGCGCTTGCACTGGGTGCGGCACTGGGTACGGTGGCCGTGATCACCCGCCACGAAATTGTATTTTTTATCATGGGCGGCATTTTTGTCCTGGAAACGGTTTCCGTCATTCTCCAGGTGGTCTCGTTCAAGCTGACGGGGAAGCGAATTTTCCGCATGGCGCCCATACATCATCATTTTGAGCTTAAAGGTTGGCCAGAGCCGCGTGTCATCGTGCGCTTCTGGATTATTACTGTGATGCTGGTTCTGTTTGGACTGGCAACATTGAAATTGCGGTAGGTGTGAACGGGGTGAATCTGGCAGTGAACCAGAATGTGATAGCGAGCAGTGCAAACAGTGTCGTTCTTGGCCTTGGGGCCACGGGGCTGTCCTGCGCGCGTTACTTGTATCGCAGTGGCCAGACATTCACGGTTGTCGATACCCGAGCAAACCCTCCAGGCCTTGAAGCATTGATGCGCGAGATGCCCCAGGTGCCCGTATTTTTGGGCGAGGTGCCCCCCGCAGTTGTTGAAAGCGCGGGAGAGTTGATAGTGAGCCCCGGTCTGGGGTTGGATCAGCCTCTGGTGGTAAAGGCAGTTGCAGCGGGTGTAGATGTAGTCGGCGACATCGATTTGTTTGTCAGAGAGGCGTCCGCTCCTGTCATCGGTATTACCGGTTCCAATGCCAAGTCGACTGTAACCGAATTGGTTGGGCAGATGGCGCGGCAGTCGGGATTGAACGTGGCGGTGGGCGGCAACCTCGGTACGCCGGCCCTCGATCTGCTGGCCGATGACTGCGAACTCTATGTGCTGGAGTTATCCAGTTTTCAGCTGGAGCGAGCCGGGCATTTAAATCTGGCGGTGGCAACGGTTTTAAACATCAGTGCAGATCACCTGGACAGGCACGGAAATCTACCCAACTATCACCGGGCAAAGCACAAAATCTTTGCCGGCTGCCAGAAGGTCGTGGTCAATAAAAACGATCCACTGACGACACCGCTGGTGGCAGAGAGTGTCGGCATCATCAGCTGGCGGATGGCCGAGCCAGAATTGAATGGTTTTGGTCTTCGCCAACACGATGGCGAGGAATACCTGTGCTACCAGTTTGACGCGCTACTACCTGTAGGTGAGCTGGGCTTGCTGGGCCGGCACAATATTGCCAATGCACTGGCGGCTCTGGCCATTGGTCACTCGGCGGGGTTGCCCATGGCGGCGATGCTCACAACGCTGCGCACGTTTTCGGGGCTGGAACACCGCTGTCAGCCCGTTGCCGAGATAGAGGGCGTTTCCTTTGTCAACGATTCCAAGGGCACCAACCCCGGGGCCACTGAAGCGGCGCTGCAGGGGCTGGGCGGGGAACACAATATCCTGCTGATTGCCGGCGGCGTGGGCAAGGGCGCGGACTTCAGGCAATTGCGGTCATCAGTGTCTGCGCGCTGTAAAATGCTTGTTTTAATCGGTGAGTCGGCCACTGAAATGCAGACCAGCCTGGATGGCTGTGTGGAGATGCGTCGCGTCGACTCCCTGTGCCAGGCCGTCGCGGTGGCGGCGGAAAATGCGTTGCCGGGTGATTGTGTGCTTTTATCGCCCGCCTGTGCCAGCTTCGATATGTTTGCCAATTATAAAGAGCGTGGTGAAGCCTTTATTCAGGCGGTTGACGAACTTGGCGGGGGCTCTCTATGACAGCCTCACGCAGTGTTTCCAGCACCTATGGCTTTATGGTCGACCCGGTTCTGGTGCTGATGGGAACTGCTCTGTTAGTGGTGGGCCTCATCGCTATTACCTCGGCCTCTATCGAGTACGCCGATTGGCATTATCAGTCTCCCTGGTATCACAGTGTGAGGCATCTTATTTATATCTGTATCGCTGTTGTCAGTGGTTATATTGTCTACAGGCTACCTTTGGACTTCTGGTTGAACACCGGTTGGGTCTGGCTGTTTCTCTCCCTGGCGCTTCTTATATTGGTGTTGATTCCCGGCATCGGCCGGGAGGTGAATGGCAGTCAGCGTTGGTTGCCCCTGGGATCCTTTACTCTGCAGCCTTCTGAATTTGCCAAGCTGGCCCTGGTCGTCTATTTGGCCGGCTACCTGGTGCGCAAAGAACACGAGGTGCGGCACGAGTGGATGGGTTTTCTAAAGCCCATGGCAGTGCTGTTTACCATTACCTTGCTGCTGATGGTGGAACCTGATTTTGGTGCAACGGTTATCGCGGTTGGCACAGCCTTCGGTATGCTGTTTCTGGCGGGCGTAAAACTGCGTCACTTTATGCTGGTGGTATTGGGCAGCCTGGGAGCCATGGTGGTTCTCATTGCCAGTGCGCCCTACAGGATGAAGCGTTTAACCGCCTATACAGACCCCTGGGCGGACCCCTTTGATACGGGCTTTCAGTTAACCCAGTCACTGATTGCTTTTGGCCGTGGAGAGTGGTTTGGGGTTGGCCTGGGCAATAGTATTCAAAAACTCTTCTATCTTCCCGAGGCGCACACGGATTTTGTGTACTCGATCTGGGCGGAAGAGACGGGCTTTGTCGGTGCCATGTTCGTCATCATTCTGTACGCGGTGCTGATCGGCAGAATACTGTGGGTAGCACGCTGTGCGGCGCAACGGGGAAATTTATTTGGTGCCTATATCTGCTACGGCGCGGCTTTGATTTTTACCGGTCAGGCATTCGTCAATATGGGTGTGAGTTCCGGCCTGTTGCCCACCAAAGGTTTGACGTTGCCGTTTATCAGCTATGGCGGCACCAGCCTGATTGCCTGTTGCGCCCTGTTGGCCCTGGTATTGCGAGTCGAGGCGGATATGCGAATGGGCAAGGGTGCGGCAAAGAAGAGGAGGCGCGTTAAATGAGCGTTGAGCAGCCTCTTGTATTGATGATGGCCGGTGGCACCGGTGGTCATGTGTACCCCGCCCTCGCTGTGGCGACAGAATTACTAGCACGAGGTTACCGTGTGGAGTGGGTGGGAACCGCACGAGGCCTGGAGTCCAGGGTTGTTCCCGCGGCGGGTATCACCTTGCACTGCCTGGCGGTACGTGGTGTACGCGGCAAGAATCCCCTGTGGAAAATTCTGGCACTGTTGGCTCTGATAGTTGCTGCAATGCAGGCCCTATGGCTGGTTTATCGCCTGGCCCCCAGCTGTGTCATTGGCCTGGGTGGCTATGTTGCCGGTCCTGCGGGGATTGCGGCATGGTTACTGCGCAAGCCGCTGATCATTCACGAACAGAACGCTGTGGCGGGTACCACCAACCGCATGTTGGCGCCTTTTGCCGCTAAAGTACTGGCGGGTTTTCCCGGTGCTTTTGCAAATGACATAGAGGTTGTTACCGTTGGCAACCCCGTGCGTAGGGCCCTGGTAGAGGCGGGTGCTGAGAATACGTTTAGCTATACCGGACAAAGGCCTTTGCGTCTGTTGGTTCTGGGTGGCAGCCTCGGTGCCAAGCCGATTAACGACCTACTGCCTGAGTTGGTGCGGGAGCTGTTCATGGTGGAGTCGGAGGGTGCGATAGAGGTGCATCACCAGTGTGGTGAGGCCCATGCTGAACTGGTACGACAGTCCTACGGCAACCTGCTGTGTGGCAGTATCCAGGTGTTTCCCTTTATCGAGGATATGGCGGGAGCCTACCGCTGGGCAGACCTGGTTCTGTGCCGGGCGGGGGCACTGACAGTATCCGAGTTGGCCATCATGGGGCGCCCGTCAATTCTGGTGCCACTGCCCCATGCGATTGATGATCACCAGACATACAATGCCCGCTCCCTGAGTGACAGGGGTGCGGCCATTCTGTTGCGTCAGGCCCTGATGAGCAATGAAGCCGTATTAAAAATACTGCGCGGTTATCTGGCCTACCCCCAGCGACTTGTATCCATGGCTGAAGCCGCAGCGACGGCGGCTATCCCCGAGGCCGCTAATCTGGTGTGTAATTCTTGTGAGGAGCTGATTGATGGTCACTGACAAGAGCAGTTACAGTATTCCTGAGATGCGTCGTATCCGCCGCATTCATATGATCGGGATCGGCGGAACGGGAATGAGCGGTATCGCCGAAGTGCTGGTTAATCTGGGCTATGAAGTTTCTGGCTCAGACATCCGTGCCAGCTCGGTGACTGAGCGCTTGCAGGCAAAAAATATTCAGGTATTTATCGGCCACGCCGCCGCTAACCTCGGCCATGCTAACGTGGTGGTCAGTTCTACTGCGGTGGACGATAACAACCCCGAAGTTGTGGCGGCAAAAGAGGCGAGGATTCCCGTTGTTCCCCGGGCCGAAATGCTCGCCGAACTAATGCGCTATCGCCACGGTATTGCGGTGGCGGGTACCCATGGAAAAACAACGACCACCAGCCTGATCGCCTCGGTATTTGGCGAGGCGGGTCTGGATCCTACCTTTGTTATTGGGGGGCTGCTCAACAGTGCCGGCAGTAATGCCCAGCTGGGTGCCAGCCGGTTCCTGATAGCAGAGGCCGATGAGAGTGATGCTTCTTTCTTGCATTTGCAGCCCATGGTCGCCGTGATCACTAATATTGAAGCGGACCATATGGAGACTTATGGTGGCGACTTTGCCCTGCTCAGGCACACCTTTTTGGAATTTCTGCACAACTTGCCATTTTATGGTCTCGCGGTGTTGTGTATCGATGATCCGGTTGTTGCCGAGCTGTCTCTGGAGGTTGCCCGGCCCGCGTTGACCTACGGCTTTGCCGGGGATGCAGACTACCGCATCACTGACGTTTCAAAGTTGGACTTTTCCACTGCCTTTGTTGTCCACCGGCCTGGCGACCGCCCCCCCCTGCCAGTCACCATTAATATGCCCGGTACGCATAATGTACTGAATGCGACGGCAGCGGTGGCAGTGGCTTGTGACGAGGGGCTGGATGATGTGGCAATTCAGAGAGGCCTGGCCAATTTTGCCGGAGTCGGCAGAAGATTTGAGCCGTTGGGAGAGCTTGTTTTTGCCGGAGGAACGGCATCTCTGGTCGATGATTATGGCCACCATCCCACCGAAATTGCCGCTACCCTGGACTCGGCCAGACAGGCCTGGCCTAACCGGCGCCTATTGATGATTTACCAGCCCCACCGCTATACCCGTACCCGCGATTTGTACGAGGATTTTGTGGAAGTGCTGTCCCAGTGTGATGCGCTGATTTTGCTGGATGTTTATTCGGCGGGTGAGGATGCCATCCCGGGTGCGGACAGTAGAAGCCTGGCCAGGAGTATTCGCCAACGTGGTTTGATTGACCCCATCTTTGTTGAAAATAACAACAGCATTCCCAGCGTGTTGGGGGATGTTTTTCAGGACGGTGACATCGTTATTACCCAGGGTGCGGGAAGCGTGGGGCAACTGGCACAGCGTCTGGCAGAAATGGATTTTCTGAAGGAGCAAGCAGAATGATTCCAAGTTTGCTGAAAGATGGGTCCATTGCCGTATTGCTGGGTGGGAAATCTGCCGAGAGAGAAGTCTCATTGCAAAGTGGCGCCACTGTTGTGGCGGCGCTGGAGTCCCTGGGTGTATCGGTGCAGCAGGTGGACCCGGCTGATACGGATTGGCTGCAACAACTGGGGCAGGTGAAAGTTGCATTCAATGCACTGCATGGGCCTGGTGGAGAAGATGGTGTTATGCAGGGCGTTCTGGCGGCCTTGAATATTTGCTGTACCGGTTCGGGCATTCTCGGCTCGGCCCTGGCGATGGATAAAATTCGAAGCAAGCAACTGTGGCAGGGAATAGGAATTCCCACGGGCGGGTTTGTCACCCTGGAACACGACACCGACTGGCAGGCTGTCATAGATAAATTTGGCAAGGTTTTCGTCAAGCCGGCCTGCGAGGGCTCCAGCATTGGCATGGCATCTGCTGATAACGCCACCGATTTAGCGGCGGCTTACGCGCTGGCACAGGAGTATGGCGGGGAAGTTTTGGCGGAGCAGTTTCTGGCCGGTCCCGAGTACACCGTTGCCATCCTAGGGGGAAAGGCTCTGCCCTCCATCCGCATGGAGACCGACAACGAGTTTTATGACTACGAAGCCAAATACCTGTCTGATGATACCCGCTACCACTGCCCCAGTAATCTCAGTGTGCAGGAGGAGCAGGTAATTGCAGAGCTGGCACTGAAGGCGTTTGACTCCCTGGCTTGTTCGATTTGGGGTCGGGTAGACATTATGCGAGATAGCGATGGGGCCTTTTATGTGTTGGAGGTAAATACCATTCCGGGGATGACCTCCCACTCTCTGGTGCCCATGGCCGCCTCCGCTGCGGGTATGGATATAGCTGCTCTGGTGCAGCGGATTATTGAGCTCAGCCTTGAGGCGCAGTCCTGATATGAAAAAAAATCCGGCAAACAAGGTCAAGCGCAAGCTCAGCAAGGGGGCCACACGCAAGCGTGCTGTAGAGCTTGAAAAAAAATCCCGATCTTTTGCGTGGATTAATCGCGTGTTGATTTTGCTTGGAATAATTGCCGTCACCG
This sequence comes from Pseudomonadota bacterium, assembly GCA_030591305.1. The sequence continues at coordinate 2,604 of JAUVBI010000049.1, read as the reverse complement.
CTGTGGCAGCTAAGGGTTATATCGCACTTAATGCGATTCCCGTTGAACATATTATCGTCTCGGGAAAACTGGAACACACTAAAACTGATGTGCTGGAAGAGATGATAAGGCCCACCCTCAAAGGGGGCTTTTTGAACGCCGACCTGGAACGGGTCAGGGTGCAACTGCAAAGCCTGCCCTGGGTGTATGAAGTGTCGGTGCGTCGCCGCTGGCCCAATGCCCTGGAATTACATGTGGTAGAGCAGCTGCCTATAGCGCGATGGGGTGAGGACGGCTTTTTAAACCATGAGGGTGAGGTATTCCATTCTATTGGTGAGGAAAAAGACTGGGGGGGGCTGCCCTTGCTTCATGGGCCAGAGGGGGCTGCTGGCAACATGATGAGTATTTATCAGCAAATGATTGAAATTCTTGGGCCCAATGAGCTGATAGTTGAAGAACTTAATATTGATGACAGAGGGCAGGTGGAAGCCCGTTTGAGAGGTGACACGGTTTTGGTATTGGGTGGCCAGGCATTTATCGAGGAGCGCTTGCGTCGATTTGTCGCGGTTTACCGCGCGGACCTGGCTGCTCAAAAAGACACAATCGTACGTGTGGACTTGCGTTACCAGAATGGGCTGGCAGTGGCTTATCGAGAAATATCGCAGATGGCGGGTATTTAACACAGTAAAGCAATTTTCAGGGGAGACACTGCCATGGGCAGCGCACAAGAACAAAAAATGATAGTCGGACTGGATATTGGTACATCAAAGGTGGTGGCTATCGTCGGTGAAATTAGTGGCGATGGCCAGATTGAGATTGTGGGAATTGGTTCTAACCCCTCCCGGGGTATGAAGAAAGGTGTGGTTGTAAATATTGAATCTACTGTTCAGTCTATTCAGCGTGCTATCGAGGAGGCAGAGTTGATGGCGGGCTGCCAGATTCACTCGGTGTATGTGGGCATTGCCGGCAGCCATATTCGCAGCCTTAACTCCCATGGAATAGTGGCCATTCGAGACCGGGAGGTTTACAGCCATGACCTGGAACGTGTGATAGATGCTGCCCAGGCTGTGGCAATTCCGGCTGACCAGAAAATACTGCATATCCTGCCTCAGGAATATGTGATTGATAACCAGGAGGGCATTAAAGAGCCCATGGGCATGTCGGGCGTTCGCCTGGAGGCCAAGGTTCACTTGGTGACTTGTGCAGGCAATGCAGCACAAAATATTGAGAAGTGTATACGACGCTGTGGTCTGGAAGTGGAAGATATTATTCTTGAGCAACTGGCCTCCAGCTTTTCTGTGCTGACAGATGATGAGAAGGACCTGGGTGTTTGCCTGGTGGATATCGGCGGGGGTACTACCGATATTGCCATATTTACCGACGGCTCTATCCGCCATACCGGCGTCATCCCCATTGCGGGTGACCAGGTGACGAATGACATCGCCATGGCCCTGCGTACGCCCACTCAGTATGCGGAAGAAATTAAAATCAAATACGCCTGCGCCCTCACGCAGTTGGCGGGTGCCGACGAAACCATCAAGGTTCCCAGTGTTGGCGACCGGCCACCCAGGGATCTGTCCAGGCAGTCGCTGGCTGAAGTTGTCGAACCGCGCTACGACGAATTGTTCACCCTGATACAGGCTGAACTCAGGCGCAGCGGATTTGAGGACATGATTCCCGCGGGCATCGTCTTGACAGGTGGCACCTCCAAAATGGAAGGAGTGGTCGAGTTGGCCGAGGAGATTTTTCACATGCCTGTGCGTGTAGGTTGCCCGTCGGGTATTGCGGGCCTTACCGATATTGTGCGTAATCCTATCTATGCAACAGGCGTTGGTCTGCTGCAATACGGATTGCAGCATCAGGAAGAGGGCGGTTCGTCACCCATGCGATCAACGGTTCAGGGAGAGAGTTTATTCACTCGAGTGAAGGCTTGGCTCAGGAGCAATTTTTAGTTGTATTTTTGAAGCTGTAAAATCTGCGTGAAAACGTATTAAAAAATGATAAAAGGGGAAATACCATGTTTGAACTTATCGATAACGTACCACAGAATGCGGTAATCAAAGTCGTCGGCGTGGGCGGCGGTGGCGGTAATGCCGTCAAACACATGATTGAAAACAACGTGGATGGTGTAGATTTTATCTGTGCCAACACGGATGCTCAGGCCCTGTCTGATGTCGCAGCCAAAACGGTTCTGCAGTTGGGGAGTGAAATAACTAAAGGGCTGGGCGCCGGCGCTAATCCGGATATCGGCCGGGCGGCGGCAATGGAAGATAGAGACCGTATTGCAGACGCTCTTCATGGCGCCGACATGGTCTTTATTACCGCGGGTATGGGCGGTGGAACGGGTACTGGCGGTGCACCGGTTGTGGCAGAGGTGGCGCGGGAGATGGGCATTTTGACAGTGGCCGTTGTTACCAGGCCATTCCCTTTTGAAGGGCGCAAAAGGCTCAAAATTGCCCAGCAGGGAGTGGCGGAGTTGCAGCAACAAGTCGACTCGTTGATTACCATTCCCAACGAAAAACTGCTAGAGGTTTTGGGAAAAAATACCAGTTTATTGGATGCCTTTAAAGAGGCGAATGATGTACTGTTGGGCGCAGTTCAGGGTATCGCCGACCTGATTATTCG
>JAUVBI010000276.1 GCA_030591305.1 Pseudomonadota bacterium | reverse complement strand
GCGAGACACATTGCCACGCGGACCATGTCACGGCGGCCTGGCTACTGAAGCAAAAGACCGGTTGCAGTATCGCCAGCGCAGAGGTCACGGGGGCATCGGGCGTCGATATTTTCCTGAATGACGGCGATGTGGTTCAGGTGGGTGATGAAGCGCTTGAAGGTCGCGCCACGCCGGGTCACACCGATGGCTGCTTGAGTTTTGTTACTGCCGACCATTGCAAGGTTTTTAGCGGGGATGCATTGTTGATCCGCGGTTGTGGGCGCTGCGATTTCCAGCAGGGCAGCGCATCCACCCTGTATCACTCTGTTCGAGATAAGTTGTTCAGCTTGCCGGATCATTGTGAGGTTTATCCCGGACACGACTATAGCGGCAGAACGAAAACTACCGTGGCTGAAGAGAAAGCCTTTAATACGCGCCTGGGCGGCAACGCGAGCGAGCAGGATTTTGTGGGATATATGGACGCGATGCAGCTGCCACACCCCAGGCTGATCGATCATGCGGTGCCCGCCAATATGAAAAGTGGTGAGGTGGAGAAGGGGGAGTTGCCCGCTGAAGTTACCTGGGCACCTGTTTATTACAGTTTTTCGGGGGTTCCAGAAATAGATGTCGAGTGGGTAATTTCCAATCGTGACAAGGTGCATGTATTGGATGTACGTGAGGCCTCAGAACTGGAAAATCCGGTAGACAGGCTGGGAAATACCCAGGTAATACCGTTGGCGCAATTGCGTGATGCCATTGATGATGTGCCAAGGGACAAGCCCATCGTCTGCCTCTGTCGATCGGGACGTCGCTCTGCCATGGCTGTCAATATTTTGCAAAGTGCCGGCATTACTGACGTCGCCAATATTTCTGGCGGCATGTTGCGCTGGATCGAATTGAGTTAGCGGGAGGCGCCCTAAATCGGCAGCGGCATAAAGACTGAGGATGCCGTGTGGAGCGCCTTGTTCACATAGCGGTGGCTGGCGTCCCCGGCAATTCTTGCCATCATTTCCTGTTTTAGCGCGATACAGAGGAAAAGAGTGAGACAAAATCGCATGGGAAAATCGCCCTCCGAGCTTGAGACTAAGCCCGGTTCACTATCGTTGCTAACTACGTGGCTGAGCCCCGGGGGGGCTTCAGGCAGCGGCTAGCCTGCGGTCTGTCATAATGCGTCGTTCGGCCGAAATCAGGATGCCATTCACTGTCATGGGAAAATCAAATTGCGCAAGCTGGCGCCGGTCGCCTTGACCTCTCTCAGTGAGTGCCCTGTCGGTCGACGTCACAGTATCTGCTTTTCCGGCGCTATCATTCTCTGAGACGTAGTTTCGAGCTGCCACGGTGAAGACATAGGCGGCGATTACTACGGCACCAAATCCTAATATGCCAAGAACCAGTAGAACTGTGTCCATATTCTCTTGTTATCCTTGGGTCAAATTTCTTTTTATTACGTACTACAAAACTATTAATGCAATAATCGCGCCAAAAATTAATTTTGTTATTTTACAGTAAGTTATAATTTATGTTACTCCCCTGCTACAGGGACAACAAGCCCGGGCGTATAATTTCCTGACACTTTTACTGACCCGAACAGGGTACAGGGAAATGTAAAATCGACTACTGCGCGCCCGTTACCACGCGTCTGGCTACCGTGCGCCTTTCCCGAAGAGGATGACCTCAACGGTGGTGAGGAGAATCATAAAGTCCAAAAACAGGCTGTGATTTTTGACATAGTACAGGTCGAACTGCAGCTTTTGCTTGGCGTCTTCGGCATTCGCTCCATAGGGGTAGCAGAGCTGGGCCCAGCCGGTGATGCCAGGTTTTACTGAGTGTCGTATGTCATAAAAAGGAATCTGCTTGGTCAGTTCCTGTACAAACTCGGGCCGCTCCGGGCGCGGGCCGATAAACGCCATTTCTCCCGCCAGTACATTGATAATCTGGGGCAGTTCATCAATTCGAACTTTGCGGATAAAGCGTCCCACTTTGGTGATACGGGAATCATTCGTGGTTGCCCAGCGCGCTTTTCCATCGCCCTCAGCGTCTACGGTCATACTGCGAAACTTCAGTACCTGGAATACTTTGCCGTGTTGACCCACGCGACCCTGCCGGAAAACAATAGGTGCCCCAATACCATCCTCAAGCCAGATGGCAAATACAGTGAGGAGCATGATGGGCCAGGTGAGCATCAATAGCGCGAAGCTGGTCGCGATGTCAAAGCAGCGCTTGCGGAGCTTTGAGCCATTGCTGCTTTTGAAGCCCTCAGAGTATATTAACCAGCTGGGTGTGATGAAATCTACCAGGATTTTTCCGGCTTGCTGTTGAAAAAAGTTGACCAGACCAATTATTTCCACGCCGTTCATACGACATTTAACAAGTTCGTCCACGGGAGTCTGGGAGCGCTTGTCATTAACTGCAACGACTATTTGGTCTATGTTGTGCTTCGCTACAAATTCTGGAAGAGATTCTTGCAGGTTGATAATACGGTCATTGGGTATGCGAACGTCTTCACCCTCCGTGCGCACGAAACCGACAATGGAAATTCCCTGACGATCTGCCTTGCGCCGCATCGCTGTAATGATGGTGTTGGCTGCCTGGCCCGAGCCGTAGATTAAAATCTTGCTCTTAAATTGCTCGATATCAGCCAGGTGAGTAAATATCAGGCGGCTGGTCAGGCTGCCAATAAAGGCAACACCGGTGGTATAGAGGAATATTCCGCGCCACAGGTAGAGCCCGGGAAATAAGTAAAAAATCAGGGCCATGGCCAACAGAACCAGAGTAAATGCACCTACGGTGCGCAGCAATATACCGCTGGCACCCTCGCGCATACGTGGCTGGTACAGGCCCATGGCCATGAGCGAACCAACACTGGCAATGGCAAAAACAATGCCTCTTACAGGTATGCCATTGACGTGACTTCTCAGCCCGCTGGGCTCCGGCAGGAAATACAGGTAAGCCGCCAGATAAAAAGCTCCCAGAAAAACGAGGCCATCGATCAATACCAGACGGTAATATGCAGAATGTACGTGATAATTGTGAGCACTGGCCGAGGCCACTTTAAAATCCCTTCCTTTGCGATTATTAAACCCTACTTCACATTCATGACTTTATCATGGCTTGACGTGCGCGTGTCGACTGAATTGGTGCGAATGTGCGCTGTGTCACGAAATTTTACACCTTCGTAGGCTTAACGACTCACACCAGGCACTCCCCGGGGGCGGGGTGGCTGAGAAAGCCATGGGGGCTGGCAGAGTAGCCGTAGGCACCGGATTGAAAAATGACCACCAGGTCGCCGACATCAGCCCGTGGTAGAGCCATTTTATCCGCCAGTATGTCCAGCGGTGTGCACAGCGGGCCAACAATATTCACACCCTCCAGTTCTTCGGCCGATACCCGGTTGCCGATACAAACCGGATAATTTTTCCGTATCACCTGGCCAAAATTACCGGAGACAGCCAGGTGGTGGTGCAGGCCGCCGTTGGTGATGAGGAATGTCTCACCCCGGGACACTTTGCGATCGACTATACGGCACACATAAATACCCGCCTCGGCCACCAGATAACGGCCCAGTTCCATGACGATCTCGGCTTTTGGCAGCTTTTTATTCGATTTTTCCAGTAGTTTGGTGAGGTTATCTGATATGGCTGCGAGCTCCAGCCGCTCTTCCCCCGGAAATAGGGCACGCCCAGCCCGCCACCAATATTGAGCCATTGCACCGGTGTTGGGGCATGTTCGGCCAGCCGGAAGGCCAGTTCAAAGGTGTTGCTCTGGGCTTCTATAATGGCCTCGGCGCGCAG
>JAUVBI010000264.1 GCA_030591305.1 Pseudomonadota bacterium | reverse complement strand
GTAAAGGCAGACTATGCGCTCACCTCCAGGCCCTGCCCACCCTTTTGCATTCGCCCTATTGTATTGGCACCCGGGGTAGAGACTATTGCGGAGCTGGAGATGCTCGATTATCTCGCACAGGCCAGCGCAGGGGATAACAGTATTCTTGTTATAGACTCGCGCACCCCGGACTGGGTTAGCAAGGGCACCATCCCCGGTTCCGTGAATATTCCCTGGACCCTGCTCAAGGAAGACACCTCCGACCCTTTAACAATTTCTGGCATTCTCAGCGATCAGTTCGGCGCTAAATTTGATGATGATCTTTGGGATTTTTCAGGGGTCAAAACACTGGTTATGTTTTGCAACGGCATGTGGTGTGGCCAGTCTCCGCGCAACATCATGACACTGCTGAAGTTTGGTTATCCAGCCGATAAAATCAAGTGGTATCGTGGCGGTATGCAGGACTGGGAAGTGCTTGGCCTGACCACAGTACCTGGGAAGTAATAGGTCGTTTCTAATGATTGGCGAAAACATCCGGGCTCGCCCTTCACCGAGAATCTGGTAAGGGTTTTTTTGCCGTGCTCATCGAGAGTGTTCGCCTTTGATTTCAGCGTAGTTTATCACGCTGTGCTCTGCTAATATTCGCTTCTTTCTAAGCCACAGGCGCTATTGTGCCGTTACGACTTTACTATTATGAATCTTGCCCACACAGTACTTACAGTAAATGATGACTTGCCCATTCGCACCAACGGCCCGGTACACAGCGGTAAAGTTCGCTCTGTCTACTGGTTGACGTCCGAAGACAGCGCCAGGCTGATTGCCCAGCGGGGTTATGATGTCGCCGCTGATGCACCTTTGGCCATTATGGTTATCAGCGACCGCATATCGGCTTTTGACTGTATCTGGCACGCCGAGGGCGGTTTGAACGGGGTTCCCGGTAAGGGTGCAGCCCTGAACGCTATTTCCAATCACTGGTTCCACCTCTTTCGTGAGCAGGGGCTGGCGGATAGCCACATTCTTGAAGTTCCCCACCCCTTTGTCTGGATTGTGCAAAAAGCCAGGCCGGTCATGATAGAGGCTATTGCCAGGCAATATATTACCGGCTCCATGTGGCGCTCTTACGCCAAGGGTGAACGGGAGTTCTGTGGTATCCAGATTGCCGATGGCCTGGAGAAAGACCAGAAGTTACCGGAGTTGTTGATCACGCCATCTAGCAAAGGTATTTTGGAGGGAATTCCCGGAGTGCCAGCTGTGGATGATGTGAACATCACCCGGACTGATATCGAGAACAACTTTGCCGCCTTCAACTTTCGAAATCTGGCGGATATTACGCGTTATGAGACCCTGCTGAAGGAGGGCTTTGATGTTATCAGCCGCGAACTGGAGAAATTGGACCAGATATTCGTCGATACCAAGTTTGAGTTTGGCTATGTCACCGATAAAAGTGGACAGGAGAAGTTGATCTATATGGACGAAGTAGGCACACCCGATTCCTCCCGCATCTGGGATGGCCCCGCCCATCGTGACGGACGGGTTGTGGAGAACTCCAAGGAGGGTTTTCGTCAGGTTTTGCTCAATCACTTCCCCGACCCGGATATTTTACTGAATAAATCCAGGATGGATGAGCGGTCGGCCCTGGCCAGGGATAATGCACTGACTGCTGACATGCTGATGCAGGTGTCTGAAACTTACGTGGGTATTGCAGAGAAAATCATTGGCAAAAAACTCATATTGTCGGACAACCCCAAGGCCGAAATTATCGATATTCTCGAGCGGGAATTTGACCTGATAATTTAATCGTTTTCTGGCCATTGGGGGCAGGCTCTTCTATAGTGAATTAAGTAATCACGCCACAGGAGCAGACATCATGCTGTACGCCCGACCCGGAAGCCCAGACGCATTACATACCTTTAAGACACGTTACGAGAACTATGTGGGTGGCGAGTGGTTAGCGCCTATTGATGGCGCTTACTTTGACAATGTAAGCCCGGTAACCGGTGAGACTTTTTGCGAAATACCCCGTTCTACCTCTGCCGACCTCGAGGTGGCACTGAATGCAGCCCACAGTGCCGCAGATGCCTGGGGCAAAACAGCGGTGGCCGAGCGCTCTAATATTCTGCTAAAAATTGCCGACCGCATTGAGGTAAATCTCGAATTATTGGCCTATGTTGAAACCTGGGATAATGGCAAGGGCATTCGCGAAACCCTGAATGCAGACATTCCACTACTGGCAGATCACTTCCGCTATTTTGCCGGTTGCCTGCGGGCCCAGGAGGGTAGCGCTACAGATATCGACGCCAATACGGTGTCCTATCATTTCCACGAGCCACTGGGTGTAGTGGGGCAGATTATCCCCTGGAACTTCCCACTGTTGATGGCGGGCTGGAAACTCGCCCCGGCTCTCGCGGCGGGAAACTGTATCGTGCTTAAATCGGCTGAACAGACACCGGCCTCTATTCTTGTTCTGATGGAAATAATCGGTGATTTGTTGCCTCCCGGTGTACTTAATGTGTTGAACGGCTACGGCGCTGAAATTGGCCAGGCCCTGGCCAGCAGCGACCGCATCGCCAAAATTGCCTTTACCGGTTCTACCGCGGTTGGGCATATCATTTTGGCCAATGCCGCCAAAACCTTAATTCCCTCCACTGTGGAGTTGGGTGGCAAATCCCCGAGTATTTTCTTTGAAGATGTGATGTCTCAGGAAGATGAATTTGTCAGCAAGTGTGTAGAGGGGTTGTTGCTCGGCTTTTTCAACCAGGGGGAGGTTTGCACCTGCCCCTCACGTGCCCTCATCCAGGAAAGCATTTACGATGACTTTATCGCGCTGGTGCTGGAGCGAGCGAAAAAAATTAAACAGGGTGATCCGCTAGATACCGACACCATGATCGGTGCCCAGGCCTCTCGGGAGCAGTTCGACAAGATCATGCAGTATATGGAGGTCGCCAAGGCCGACGGTGCGCAGTTTTTGCTGGGGGGAGGCCAGGCCGTTGTAGATGATGCCCTGTCCGGTGGATTCTATGTGGAGCCCACCCTGCTTAAAGGCACTAACGATATGCGTGTATTCCAAGAGGAAATCTTCGGCCCAACTCTGGGTGTGACAACATTTAAAGATGAGGCCGAGGCCCTGGCGCTGGCCAATGCCACCGAGTACGGTCTGGGTGCCGGGGTGTGGACCCGCGATACCAATCGGGCATTTCGAATGGGCCGCGGAATAAAAGCGGGTCGGGTCTGGATGAATTGCTACCACGCCTATCCTGCCCATGCCGCCTTCGGTGGCTATAAAAAATCCGGCATTGGCAGGGAGACGCACAAGATGGCGCTGGAGCACTATCAGCAGACTAAAAATTTGCTGGTGAGTTATGACATCAATCCGCTGGGCTTTTTCTAAGTGCTTTGCCAAGCCAAGAGAAGGACTTTGTAATGAGGGTAGTACAGTTAAGTGATAGTTTGTCAGTGTCAGATCAGATCGTCGTGGAAGATGTGGCGAGAATTGCCGAGGCCGGCTTTAAGGTGCTGATTAATAATCGCCCGGATAACGAGGTGCCAAACCAGCCCAACAGTAACGAAATTGCAGCAGCGGCAGAAGCAGTTGGCTTGCTTTACTACTACCTGCCTGTGACAGCACGCGATTTTCCCGGCCTGGATTTGGGAGAGTTGTCTGCCCTCATCAACGACCCCGCCAGCCCGGCACTGGCTTTTTGTCGATCGGGTACCCGCTGCACCAATCTCTGGGTCGCCACCCGGGATGTCGGGCAGCGCGATGCCTCGGTCTCTGTAGCCCGCCAACTGGGCTACGACCTGTCCATGGCCCTGGTCAACTAAATCGGGGACAGTTTACTCAATTGAAGTTCATGGAACAGGCTTAGGGTTTGTACCTACGGGTTGCGGCCAGGAATTAAGTAAACTGTCCCCGATTTATGATAGCCTGCATCTTCTACTATTTTCATAAAGAGTTATATGCCATGCCTGATGTAGCAAAAAAGCTGTTAGCAGTTGTCTTGTTTTTTTCATCTTTATGTTCTCTCCCTGTTTACGC